>JAAXZX010000004.1 GCA_012719645.1 Clostridiaceae bacterium | reverse complement strand
GGAACCCTCCCCGCAATCAGACCAGCGGAACCGTCCCCCTGGTCGGAACCGTCTCCTTGACAGTTTTGCGGAAAGGCATTTTTTCCGATATAATTAATGCAGGAATGTGACATATTCTGAAGGAAAATGCGGATTGCAGGTATTTATTATGAAGGTATCGGATATCCTGGCGCAAAAGATAGCTGAAATTGAAAGCAGGCTGCCTGTCAGGTTCAGAAGGGCGGAAAGCTCTTTCCAGTCGATCCTGGAAAGCACGCAGTCCCCTGAGGCGACAAAAGCTGCGCCGCTCATCGACTCCAGCCTCCTGGAGAACACAGGCAGAACAACAGCCACAAAATACCCGCTGGTTTCAGGATCATATGAATCGGTCTATCCGAGGCTGTCCCAGGCGGAGATCCAGAAACTTATGCCCAGGATAGATGCCGCCATAGAGAAATTCTCCGAACAGTTCAATGTCGATCCTCTCCTGGTCCGGGCTGTAATGAAGGCAGAATCCAGTTTCCAGCCCTTCGCCCTGTCCACTTCGGGCGCCATGGGACTTATGCAGCTGATGCCGTTTACGGCGCAGGGGTTGGGGGTTACCGACCCGTACAATATAGAGGAGAATATCCGGGGCGGAGTTCAGTATTTGAGCTGGCAGCTCAAGGAGTTCGATAACGACTGGAAACTGGCCCTCGCCGCCTATAATGCCGGCCCCAACGCAGTGAAAAAATACGGAGGCATCCCTCCTTACGAACAAACCCAGAAGTATGTGGAATATGTACTCAGGTACTATGATATGTATAAAGCGCTGAAATAACAGCGCTTTAATAATTCTCCCGCGCACATGCATATTTATGCACGGCCAAGTCCGCTATACAAGCCATTTTCCACAATATCCACAAGGTTATCCACAGGCGGGATGGGCAATACAGGCCTTTTTTATGACTATTTCCACAGTATTCACAGGCAGAAACCTGTTGAAACTTGTCCCCGGTTCAGCCGGATTCCCCGATCTTCAGGGATGGAACCGCATTCAGCCGCCAGTCGGCGGTGCGCCCGGCCTTAAGGGCGTAATATCCCGCGCTGGCAATCATGGCGGCATTATCGGTACATAGAATCATACGGGGATACAGAACCCGTATATTCATTTCCGAAGCCCTTTCGGACATTCTGTCCCGCAGCAGTGTATTTGCGGCCACGCCGCCCGCTATGCAGATCGTATCGGCCTTTATAGCCATTGCCGCGGATACCGTATGATCCACAAGGACATCTGTTACAGCCTTCTGGAAAGAAGCGCTGATATCCTCCACCGGCAGCGGCTCCCCTTTTTGTACGAACTGGTGCACAGTATTGATCACTGCTGTTTTAAGACCGCTGAAACTGAAATCGTAAGGGGCGTCGGTAAAATTGACCCTCGGGAAATCGAATGCCTCCGGGTTTCCATCCTTTGCCGCCTTCTCTATGGCAGGTCCGCCCGGATAACCCAGCCCCAGCACCCTGGCGATCTTGTCGAAAGCCTCTCCGGCAGCGTCATCTCGTGTCCTGCCCATGATCCTGAAGTCCGAGTAGGAAACCACATGGACTATATGGCTATGCCCCCCGGAGGCGACCAGGCACAGGTATGGAGGCTCCAGGTCGGGATGGGATATGTAGTTTGCCGCGATATGCCCCTCGATATGGTTCACGCTGACCAGGGGCTTACCCAGTGAAAAGGCAAGGGCTTTTGCCGCCGAGACTCCCACCAGCAGGGCGCCTACGAGCCCGGGGCCATAGGTAACGGCTACGGCGTCCACTTCCTCAAGGGTAATGCCGGCTTCTTTCAAAGCATTGTCGATAACGGGCAGGATAAGCTCCACATGCCTGCGGGAAGCGATCTCGGGAACCACTCCGCCGTATTCGGCATGCAGATCCACCTGGGAAGAGATGATATTGGAAAGCACCTTCCTGCCGTTAACCACCACCGAAGCCGCCGTTTCATCACAGCTTGTCTCTATGCCCAAAACCATGGTATCCTTCATATCATCACCACCTGGCCAAGCCATGGGAACTGCCCCCTGAAAAAGACGCGGGCTATGATAATCAGTATCCCCAGCGCCAATACATACCAGGCAAAATACTTAAGCTTCATTTTCTTGACCGCCGACAGCATGACCTTGATCGCCGCAAAACCCGTAATGGCGGCAGCCGCTACCCCTGTAATGAGGGGGATTATCCCGATGCTTTCAATGGCTGCTGTTTCGCCCTTCAGTATATCCACAACGTCCAGTAGGGCGCCTCCCAGTATTGCAGGGATGCTCAGCAAGAATGCATAGTCCGCCGCAAACCCTCTTCCGAGGCCAAGGGCAAGGCCCGAGGTTATGGTCATGCCCGAGCGGGATACGCCGGGCATAAGCGCAATACCCTGCGCAGTTCCGATGAGCAGCGCATCGGTAAGCTTCATTCTTTCTATGTCCTTCCTGCCGTTTCCTATCCTTTCCGCTCCCAAAAGGACCAGGCCGGTGAAAATAAAGCCGGGAGCCAGGAGTGATCCGCTGGCGTAATACCCTTCAATGGCATCCTTGAAAAGGAGAGCGATTATGACGGCCGGGATGGTCCCCAGGACAATGTACACGGGAAGCTTTGAGAAGGGATGTTTGAGCATTTCCCATATCTTCTTCCAATAGATCGCAATAACCGCCAGAAGGGTTCCCACATGCAGGGCCACATCGAAGGTGAGGGCCATATCGCCCCCTATTCCGAACAATTGCTGGAACAGTACAAGATGACCTGAACTGCTCACAGGCAGGAACTCGGTAAGGCCCTGGATGATACCCAGTGTTAAAGCCTCAAATACAGTCATGAACTGAAATCCTCCGGAAAAATGTTGTGGGGGAAATCCCCCCATGGAAAATCCTATGAAGATTATACAGCATGGATAACCCGATAACAAACATTGCTTTCATCATTCAGGCAGAAAGGCCGCTTCCACGTATTCGTTACGGGAGTTCCAGAATATCCACTCATCATACCCCGCGTCATATACCGCCTGGATCTGGGCGCGGTACTCCTCCACCCCGTACTTCATGTAATAGCCCGAAGGCAGGTAGGAAGCCGTAAAGCCCTGGATATACGGACGCACATTGAGGTTGTAGCCATCAACACTTGCAATCCTGTCCCTCCCGACTATCAGGGTATTGTATACCACCTCGTAGGGTTTCAGATCCGGATGGGTGAACTTGATGCCGTTGATTGTCTGCCCCACACCGTTTCCCATGGTGCCTTTCGAGCTGTTGGCGAAATGGGACGGGTATACCATGGGGCAGATATAATCCAGGCTCCAGCCGATGGACTCAAGGGTCTGGCCTATCTCGCCGTAATCCCTTGAGCTGATGAGAGGCATTCCGAAGATGTCGGCGCTGATCACGGTATCATAAGGCAGGTTGTGGCGTATATAGCGGATGAATTCCTCTATGACCTCATGGCGCTCCCTGCCTTCTTCCAGGTTTATCACATAGTTCTTGTACAGGGTGGTCTCGGGGAAGCGTATATAGTCGAACTGGATCTCGTCGAACCCGAATTCAACCGCTTCCTGGACGATGCTGAGAATGTAGTCCCATGTTTCCCTGTTTGTGGGATCAAGCCAGCGCGATTTGAATCCGCCCGATTCCTTGATCTCCAGTATCCCGCCGTCAGCGGTTTTTATTGCAAGCTCGGGTTTATATTTCGTGATGGTTGTGTCCTTGAAGGTAACCAGCCTGGCAATGGCTATGATATTGTTGTCATGTAGCTTTTTTGTGACCTCCCGTATATCGAAGCCGGGGGTGTCGCCATTGGCAGCATTGACGAGAGGTATATCCGAATCGTAGGATATGATCCCTTCATCCCTCTTGATGTCAATGACAAAGGCATTGATCTCGGTCCTGTTGGCCAGGTCTATATAATGGTCCAGGTTGTTCCTGACACTGCCGGGGTTCAGGTACAGGGCCTTGACCTTGACATCATTCTTCCTGGTGCTCCGCATATCCTTATCGGGATCCGGCGTGGGCTCAGGGGTGGGTGTTGGTGTGGGTGTTGGTGCAGGTTCGGGTGTCCCTGCAGGGGTGGGTTCGGGTGTGGCTGTTCCAGTTGCAGCCGGTTCGGTCGGGCCTGGAGAAGGAGTCTGTTCTGCGCCCGGCTTGTCTTTTCCCCGGATATAGAAAAAGGCCAGGGTAATCCCGACAGCCAATGTCAGAATGGCCAGAAGGATCGCTGCACGCCTGTATCTCACGTCCTGCCCATTTTTTCTGTTCGACCTCTTTTGTCTCTCGTTCATTTGATATCCCCCCGTTTAGTCTGATCACTTCAGTTTAGGCCTGGAAACGATAGCCATGATATAGCCAAAGGTTATGGCCGAGGTTATCCCTGCCGACGCGGCCCTGACACCGCCCGTCAGAACGCCTGCAAGCCCTGTTTCATTCACTGCCTTGATAACGCCTTTCGCCAGGGTGTTGCCAAAGCCTGTAAGGGGAATGGTTGCCCCGGCGCTGCCAAATTCCACGATTGCGGGGTAGATTCCCAGGATCCCCAGGACAACCCCTGCCACAACAAACAATACCATTATCCTGGCAGGCGTAATACCGGTATAATCGGTCAAGAGCTGAGCGATAACGCATATTATACCGCCGGTTATGAATGCTTTAACTATGTCGGTCATTTATGGCCTCCTTATAATATACACAAGTAACGGTCCGATGTCATGGGGTATTTTCCAGGCTCACTGCATGGGCTATGCAAGGGATGCTGTCCCCCTGCTGGATCCAGGCCGGGCTCATGAGGGCTCCTGTGGCAACAAACAGGACCTTGTTGATCTTACCCTGGTTCATGAGTTCCAGGACATAGGCTGACAGCACCGCGGCGCTGCATCCGCATCCGCTGCCGCCGCATACCACGTCCTGCCTTTCCAGGTCGAAGATCATGCAGCCGCAGTCATCGTACCGGTCGCCGGGATCAACGCCGTTGTCCCTGAGGAGCCTTGCCAGTATGGATCGCCCAAAACTGCCCAGGTCGCCCGTAAGGACAAGATCATAGTAGTCCAGGCCCCTTCCCGTGTCCTCCAGGTGCTTCAGGATGGTGTCGCAGGCCGCCGGCGCCATTGCCGCTCCCATATTGTTGGCATCCTTTATTCCCATGTCAATAACGGTTCCGCATGTCAGGCGGGTAATCCGCGGCCCGTTTCCCTGCTTTCCCAGGAGGATGCAGCCTGCTCCTGTCACGGTCCACTGGGCGGTGGGGGTCCTTTGGTAGCCGAACTCCAGCGGATAGCGGAACTGTTTTTCGGCCGAGCAGAAATGGCTTGCTGTTATGCATGCCGTCATTTCTGCGGCTCCGGCATCGATGAAGACCGCACCTATGGCCAGGGATTCAGCCATGGTGGAACATGCGCCGTAGATCCCCAAAAAGGGCGCCTGGAAATCACGGAAGGCATAGTTGGCCGCCGTGCACTGGTTCTGAAGATCGCCCGAAATGATAAAATGGATGTCACTGGCGGATTTCCCGCATTTCTCAAGGGTTTTGACCAGGGTGTCCCTGAGAAGCCTGCTCTCGGCCTTCTCAAAGCTCTTCTCACCGAAGTATTCATCATCTATGATCTGGTCAAAATACCTGGCAAGCGGGCCGTCCCCTTCCTTTTTCCCTACGATGGCCGCGCCCCCTATAACCACAGGGGGTCTTTCCAGTACAATTGTCTGCTTTCCTGTTCTTGAGCTCATTAGGCCGTATCAGTCCTTTTCAGCATATAATCCTGACAATAATGCCCTACATGACCTGGGTCCAAATATAGTAGATCAGCCCTGCCACCACGGAAGCGAAGATTCCGTATACCAGGACCGGGCCGGCTATAACGAACATCCTCGCCCCTACGCCCATCACATATCCCTCTCTCTTGTATTCCATGGCAGGGGAAACGATGGAATTGGAAAAACCGGTCACCGGTATGGACGCTCCCGCGCCACCGAATTTTCCTATCTTGTCGTAGATGTTCAGGCCTGTCAGCAAAGCCCCCAGGAATATCATGATAACGGTGGTCAGCATATAAGCGGTTTCCTCATCAACCCCCAGGCCCTCCAGGCCCATGAAAAAGACCTGGGCCAGGGCGCATATGAGCCCGCCTGTAACAAAGGCAGCCAGGACATTGCGCAGCACCCTGGATGATGGCATGGTTTCTTTCACCAAATGCTGGTATTCATGCTTAGTGACCTTCATGCTCATGCACCTTTCACCTCGTTATGCTGTGCCATGACATAGGTTCCCCTGTTTGGCTCCCTGCTCTTTCCCGACCCTATGAGAAACCAGATCCCGGCAACAAGGGCAGCGACCAGCAGAAGGGCAAGAATTACATAGAGTGCGTTTATCCTGGGCCTTCTCTCTGTTCTTTCCATAAAAACACCCCGCGCTTTAAATCTGATTTTATAATTTCATAAGCGCGGGGTTTTTATTCTGTATCTATCAATTGCGGACTGCCCGGCCGAAGGCCGGGATATCAGGCCAGGCCTATGCCTTGTCCGGCAGGCTGGAAACCGTGAAGCCGACTTTATTGCCGTTCATGGAGGCCTCAATTCCGCAGCCTTCCCTGATCCTGCCTGACAGGAACATCTCGGCCAGTTCGTCCTCAATAAGGCGCTGGATGGTCTTTCTTAACGGACGGGCCCCATACTTTGGATCAAAGCCCTTGTCAATCAGGAATTCCCTGACGTCGTCCCCGAAGGTGATGCTCATACCCTTTTCGCGTACGTCATTCTCCACTTCCCTGAGCATTATATCGGCGATCTGCCTGAGCTGTTCCCTGGTAAGCCTGTCAAACACCACTATTTCATCCACACGGTTGAGGAACTCAGGTCTGAAGGTGTCCTTTACCGCCTTGTCCACCCTTTCCTTAAGGACATCATAGCCCTCCTGGTTAAAACCGATGCTCCCGGCCCTGAAGCCTGTTCCCGCATTGGAAGTCATAATCAGCAGGGTATTCTCAAAGTTTACGGTCCTGCCCATGCTGTCGGTCAGACGCCCGTCCTCCATGATCTGGAGGAGTATGTTGAACACGTCGGGATGGGCCTTTTCGATCTCATCCAGGAGCAGCACCGAGTAGGGCTTCCTGCGGACCTTTTCTGTCAGCTGGCCGCCCTGGTCGTACCCCACATATCCCGGAGGCGCACCTATCAGCTTGGAAACTGTATGCTTCTCCATGTACTCAGACATATCCAGTCGTATCATGGCGTCATCGCTTCCGAAGAGCTCGTTTGCCAGCGCCTTGGCCAGCTCTGTCTTTCCAACCCCGGTGGGTCCCACGAAGATGAAGCTGGCAGGCTTTTTCTTGCTCCTGAAATCCGACCTTGTCCTCCTGATGGCACGGGCAAGGCTTGATACTGCCTCATCCTGCCCTACGACACGCCGGTGCAGGCGCTCCTCAAGCTTAAGAAGTTTTTCCGCCTCACCCTCTGTTATGCGCTGTACAGGGATACCTGTCCAGGCTTCGATGACATGGGCGATATCGCCGATGGTCACATCCATGGTGCCTGCCTCGCGCTCGACTTCCTTTATGCGATCGATAAGCCGGCATTCTTCCACCTTGTAGCTGGCAGCGAGCTGATAGTTGTCCTCAAGCGCCGCCTGTTCCTTCTTTTCCTGGATGGCTTTCAACTGGGCCCTCAGGTTATCCAGTTCAAGGGCCCCTTCATTTTTAAGGTTCACCCGGGAACCGGCCTCGTCTATCACATCAATGGCCTTGTCGGGCAGGAACCTGTCATGTATATAGCGGGCGGACATCCTGACCGCGAACTCAATCACCTCATCGGAATACCTTACCTGGTGGAAGTTCTCATAGTACTCCTTCACTCCCTTGAGGATCTCGACGGACTCCTCAACCGATGGCTCCTCCACTATAACGGGCTGGAACCTTCTTTCCAGGGCGCTGTCCTTTTCTATGTGCTTCCTGTAATCCTCCAGGGTAGTGGCTCCGATGATCTGGATATCTCCCCTTGCCAAAGCGGGTTTCAGAATATTGGCCGCATTCATGGCTCCCCCTTCGGCCTCTCCCGCTCCGACGATATTATGGAGTTCGTCTATAACGAGTATCACATTCTGTTGTTCCCTGGCCTCGTCAAGGATGGCTTTCATCCTTGCTTCAAACTGGCCCCTGAACTGTGTCCCGGCAACAATGGCAGCCAGGTCGAGCAGGTATATCTCCTTGTCGGCAAGCTTCCTGGGTACCCTGTTCTCAACAATCCTCAGGGCAAGCCCTTCGGCTATGGCGGTCTTGCCCACGCCGGGCTCGCCGAGAAGAACCGGGTTGTTCTTTGTCCTGCGGTTGAGGATCTGGATGGTCCTTTCAATCTCCTTTTCCCGGCCGACAATCCTGTCAATGGCGCCCGACCTCGCTTTTTCATTGAGGTTGGTGCCAAAGGCGTTCAGGTTCTTCCTCGGGTTTTTCATCGGTTTCTGCTGCGGCCTTGCGGTTTTTTCAGATACCGGGTCCTGTTTCCCGGGCTTGCCCGAATCCTTGGGATTCCCCGGCCCGAATGCGGGAAATACGGAGTTCATGAAACGGAGCATGGAATTCCTGTTTTCGTCATCGGAATCCTGCCTGTCGTCCGCGCTGACGGGAAGGGACTGTATGAATTCATCCATATTCATATCGCCGAATAAGGCTGTCATCTGCTCGTTAAGGTTTTCAAGATCCTCCTGGGTCAGTCCTGTCTGGCTTATCATCTGCTGAAGCGGAGCAAGGCCCTGCTTCTGCGCGCAGGACATGCACAGGCCCATGGGTTCGGCTTTTCCGTCTATAACTCGCGTGATAAATACCACGGCGACATTTTCCTTGCAAATAGAGCATTTCATCATCTTCTATATCAACTCCTCGTCTTCATTTTATCACAAAACCCCCGGCATGAACAGAGCCGAGTTTGTCCTTCCCTTACCTTTGCCAGGAAAATAAAAGGCGGGAAAGAAACAAGGGACGGTCCTCCAGGCCCTGGTGGCTTGAGAACCGTCCCATCGCTTCAGGAAGTCATTTCAGTGAGAGCCCAATCTCATTCTGACCGTAATGGCATTGCCCACAGGGTTAAACTGTATGTCATCACAAAGGTTCCGGACAATGAGCAGACCCCTGCCCGACTCATCCATGGCCAGCTCATCGCTGCATCCTTTTCCCCTGCACTCAATGGTGCGTTTAACATCAAAACCCTGTCCCTGGTCAGTCACACGTATGGACAGAACACGGCTGTCATCATGCAGCCATACGTCCACAAACACCTTTTTATTGCTGTCATTGGCGTTGCCATGCCTTATGGCGTTCTGCAGAAGCTCGCTCAGGATCACCCTGATATCAAACTGCTGATCGTCGTCAATTTCCGAAATTCGCTCAAGCCTGTTCAGAATGACCTTAACCTGCCGACATACCTCGTAGGTATCGCTGCTGATCATTTCGCTGTATATCTGAATACCATCTTTTTGTTTGACACTCATACCTATATATTCCCCCGCTCATGGAGCAGACAGATTACTCTCTGAAAGCTCTTTACTTATATTTACCCACTTTTCACTTCTTTAAAATATAGCGGAATTTTTCGAGAGTTCTTTTCTCCAGACGGGATATGTACATCTGGGATACATTGAAGTGCTTTGCGATATCCTTTTGTGTTTTGTTTTCAAAGAAACGAAGCTTAATGAACAGTTTCTCGGCCTGGTTGAAGTTCTCCATGGCCTTCTCAAGGAAATCACGGTTGTTGATCCTTTCAAAGGTTTCGTCGTCCTGTCCCACAGTTTCATGGAGTTCCAGGTCGTCCTCCTCAAATACTGTCTGGTCGAAGGACTGGATATTATAGACATTCCAGGATTCAATTATTTCCAGTATGGTTTCTTCCTTCATCTTGAGGTATTCTGCGATCTCGTCTATCCTGGGCGCCCGTTTAAGCCTCTGCATCAGGTATTCGCGAGCCTGGTTCACTTTCTGGTAGACTTCGTATATGCGCCGGGGTATGCGTATAACCGAGGCCTTGTCCCGGAAATACCGCTTAATTTCCCCAATGATGGTGGGAGTGGCAAAGCTGACAAACTTCACGTCGGCATCCGGATCGAAACGCTCAACGGCGTTTATCAGCGCCACGCATGCAACCTGATAGATATCATCACTCTCAACACCCCTGTTGGCGAATTTCTTGGTGATGATATCTGCAAGATACATGTAACGGGATATTATCTCATTGCGGATTTCCAGATCACGGTCCCTGCGGTAGGCCTCAAACAGTTCTTTCTCCGTACGCTCCAGGTTTTCCGGAGATTCTTGTCTCTTGCTCATCTTCAGACAGCCCTTTCAAGCTTTTTTGTCATGGATAACAACACATGGTCATCCGTGTCCAGGTTCACCTCATCCATCAGGGCACGGATGATTTCAAAAGCAAAGCCATCTTCTTCACTTTCAAAAATATCACGTGTTGAACTGCCTGAAAGCCTGAAATCAATCCTGATAAAATCGCCGTACAGATGGAAATCGATCCTGATGCTATCGGAAGATATACCCTTGTCTATCATCCTGTTGATGGCTTCCGAGATGGATACCTTGATATCTTCGATTTCATCTATGTCGAATCCCATCCTGTTTGCTATGCCGGAGGCTGTCAGCCGGACAATGCTCACGTATTCTGCCTTAGAGGGAATCAGCACGGATACCGTATCCAATGGCTTCATTTCAATTCCTCCATAATGAATACTTTGTCAAGCCCCGTGATCTTGAACAGTTTTTTCACATTGGTCCTGGGATTCCTGATCCTGATGTTCCGGTCATTCTGCCTTGCCCGTTTCAGAGCGGCTACCATGATGCCAAGCCCCATGCTGTCTATATAGCCTAACTCGGAGCAATCCAGGACGATATCCTCCCTGCAGTCCCCCATTGCCTGGAAAAGATTATCCTTGAAATCCGGCGCCGAATAGATGTCAATTTCACCGCGAAGCAATATCACCTTTCCGCTGCCCTCACTGCTGTCCATATCCACGACCAACTCAAACATCTGTTACCCTCCTCAAAATTACCGGCGGACAGACTCCACCAGTGTTTTTATATACTCAACAGCATTTTCGGCATGTTCTGCGTTTACCATTATCGCGGCAATCATCCTGTCCCCGGTAACGCCCTGCTCCTCAAGTATACTGCTTCCGGTCACATCCACGCCATACATCCTGGGTGGCCGGGGTTCTTCGCCATCCTCTGCCTGGGCGGAGATAAGCAGGCTTTCGTCATACGGCGCGCCTCCCAGCTCCTCCAGCCTGTCATCCAGCGGTACAAATATGCCGAAGGGCGCCAGCCTGTTGTAAAGGGCCATGTCGAGAATGAAGACGTCATTCTCACCGGCCATGATTTCCACCGTAAGTTTCTCCTCGTAAGCAGGCAGGACCGCAGGGTCAACCCGGTCGCTGATGGGAATGTGCTGCGCCTGCGGTTCATTTGTGTTAATCAGGACTTTGAGGTTCCCTTCAAAAGCATCTATATCCCTTACATATATTTCACCGGCGATGATGAGCTTGAAATCCGGATCAACGCGATTGACAAAACTGGATACGATCCAGATCACAAACACAACCGCAAGGATACAGATTAAAATGGTCCATTTATAATAATACAAAAAATTGGATAACCTGTCATAGTCAATACCGAGCGCCTTGAGAACCGGGTTGGGTTTTTGCTGCCGGGCTTTCTTTCTCCTCTCTTCCTCCGGGTCACGGTACTCAATACCCATCAGCAGCTTATAGGCTTCATCCAGTTCTTCCCGGGTAAAGCCGATATCACTGGCGTCGGTATACCTGAATTTTTTGACCAGGACATTATACCTTTTTACAATGGTCTCATTAGTTGCGTCTTCACGCAGGCCAAAGATTTCCAGGGCCCTCTTCCTGTCCATATGAAGACCTCCTGGCAAGTCATTCCTTTGGTTTCATTGTCGGGAAAAGGAGTACATCCCTTATGGAATAGGAGTCTGTCAGAAGCATGACAAGCCGGTCCACCCCTATTCCAAGACCGCCCGTGGGCGGCAGGCCGTGTTCCAGGGCTACGATGAAATCATCATCCATCATATTGGCCTCTTCATCCCCTGCCTCTCTCTTCCTGACCTGGTCCAGGAACCTCTCCTTCTGATCTATGGGATCGTTGAGTTCGGAGTAGGCGTTCCCGAATTCCCTTCCTGTAATGAACAGTTCGAACCTTTCGGTCAGTTCCGGCTTATCGGGCTTTCTTTTGGTCAATGGAGAAATCTCCACGGGATAATCCATGACAAAGGTGGGCTGGATCAGATTGGGTTCCGCAAACTCTTCGAACAGCAGGCTCATGACCTCACCCTTAGTAGGGCTGCCTTCCAGCTGGAGTCCCTTCTCCCTGGCTATGGCGCGGGCTTCCTCATCGCCGGAGATCCTGCTGAAATCCACGCCGGCATACATCAGCACCGCTTCCTGCATGGTAATCCTCTTCCATGGGGGGGTCAGGTCTATTTCCTGTCCCTGGTAAACCACCTTCATTGAACCGATGACCTCCCTGGCCACGGTGGATATCAGGTCCTCCGTCAATCGCATCATGCCATGATAATCGGTGTATGCCTGGTAGATCTCCATCATGGTGAATTCGGGGTTGTGCTTTACATCCATCCCCTCGTTCCTGAACATGCGTCCCAATTCATAAACCCTTTCAAGTCCCCCTACGATAAGCCTCTTGAGGAACAGTTCCGGGGCTATTCGCAGGTACATGTCGATATCCAGCGTGTTATGATGTGTGATGAACGGGCGTGCCGCGGCTCCTCCCGCGATGGTGTTGAGGATGGGGGTTTCCACCTCAAGGAAATCGTGCTCGTCCATAAACCTCCTGATGGCGGAAATGATCCTGCTGCGTGTGATAAAGGTTTTCTTCACCTCAGGGTTTACAATAAGGTCCAGGTAACGCTGCCTGTACCTTGTATCAGTGTCCTTGAGGCCATGGAACTTTTCGGGCAGAGGCCTTAAGGATTTGGACAGCAGCACATAATCATCCATCTTGATGGAAATCTCGCCCATGCGCGTCTTGAAAACCGTTCCCGTCACACCTATGATATCCCCGATATCCAGCTTCTTGAAGCCGGTATATTTTTCTTCTCCCAGTTCATTGATACGGGCATATAACTGTATCTTGCCGTCCCTGTCCTGGATATCGCAGAATGATGACTTTCCCATATCCCTCTTGCTCATCAGGCGGCCGGCAACCGATACCCTTTTACCCTCAAAGGTCTCAAACTGTGATACTATTTCGGCCGTCCTGTGGGTTACATCATATTTGACTATACGGAAGGGATCCGCACCGGAGTTCTGAAGCTCAATAAGCTTTTCTCTCCTGATCCGCATTACTTCATTAATATCCTGCATCTCGGCAGCGTTTTCAATAATCTCTGACATACAGTTCCTCCCGGGTGTGCGTATTTGGCAGCGGTTTTCTTTGGCTTTAGCGCCCTGCCTCCGTCCTGCGGCCGGGACCGCCTGAAGGCCAAAGAAGGCCATAAAAGAAAACAGCTTACATATATTATGTAAACTGTGTTCCGTATCAAAGTTATATTATACATGATTGCAATCTGACAAACAATAGGCTTTCCTACTTATGGATGTTAATTATCTTGTACTTAAGCTTCCCTCCAGGCACTTCCACCTCAATGGTATCCCCTGCCTTGTGCCCCATGAGCGCCCTGCCAACAGGGGATTCGTTGGATATCTTGAATGAGATGGGGTCGGCTTCGGCAGAACCCACGATGTGGTACTCAACCTCTTCCTTTGACTTGAGTTCCATGATTTTAACGCGGGTGCCAAGGTTGACTGTCTGTGTGTCCACCTCATCCTCATCGATAACGGTTGCCTGCTTCAGCAGTGTTTCCAGTTCTAATATGCGGGCTTCGTTCTGAGCCTGCTCATTCTTCGCTTCGTCGTACTCCGAGTTCTCGGCTATATCTCCAAAGGTTAGTGCCGCCTTGATCCTTTCGGCAATCTCCTTGCGTTTTTCCCCCTTAAGATATTCGAGCTCTTCCTCAAGCTTTTTCAGACCTTCGTAGGTAAGAAGGACTTCTTTGTTGCGATCCATTTTTTTCTCCCCTTTTTAGTATTGCGTGCCCCCAATAAATATTAATACCCTTTTTAGCATTACGTTTCATTATAGTGTACGCCGCAACCTGTGTCAAGGTTTAAGATTCAGTCGCATGTTCAGCCGGATTGAAGCCTCGGCAGCGCTTTCACCCCAGGCATTGGCACAGTTTGCCGCAAGAAAACCGGGGAGCCGCAGGTATCTCAACTGGTCGGGCAATGGCCCCGTTTCACCCAGTATGGATTCGGGAAGCTCCAGGCATATATCGTAAATCCTTTTTGCCCTTGTGTCAATAACCTTGAGGGCCCCCAGGTCGATAATCCTGCCTGTATAGACAGCGGGCAGGCAGTCAAAGCTTTCATGATCATCGGGAAACCGTATCCACAGGGGTGTCCTTCTGAGTACCCCGGGATCGGTGGTAATATGGACCGGAATCCCGGTTTCATCAAAGGCTTCCTCGGCCTTCCCTGGTTCCCGGAACCCTTCAGGGATCAGCACATTGATGGTTTTTACCAGGGATATCAACCTTGTTATGGCATATTCCAGGTGGCGCTGGCAGCCGGTAACTGTTATTTCCATGCGGCCCAGCCCCATGCCCCGATGTACGATGCCCAAAAGTTCGGTAAAACGGGAAACGGCGATATCGGTCAGGTAGGATTCATACCTGGTCTTGTGGGAACCATACAGGTTTTTTATGTCCGGATGCTCAATTACAGAAAGGACTCCCTCTTCTGCGAGTATCCTGTCCAGCCTCCGTTTCAGCCGCCTGTCCGGCCCGTTGTTCTGCGAGGAGCGGCCGCGGGAATATGGAATGCTGCATATGACAAGGCTGATGTTCGGATCCAGCATAATCCTTCTGATTCCGATGCATGGGGGGACCACTGACAGTGCCGACAGTATGCGGCGGGTTACCTTTCCGGTTTCTTTCCCATGGTTGGCTTCATGGGGCAGAATCATGCCAAGATTCATTTGTCCGGCTCGCAGTAAAAGATTCTTACCCTATCATACTGCGGCATGTGTCGAATAATTACCCGTTCCTTTTCAACCGAGCTTTTCCTTTATAACGGCGGCAAGCTTCGGGCCGATCCCCTTGACCGCGCTTATTTCCTCGAGGCTTGCCTCCCTTATTCTCTTCACTGAGCCGAAAGCCCGCAGAAGGGCTTTCTTTTTGGCTTCCCCGATCCCCGGCACCTGGTCCAGCGCCGATTGCTGATGGCGCTTTCTGCGAAGATGCCTGTTATATTCCACGGCATACCTGTGGGCTTCGTTCTGCACCGATGCGATAAATCTCAGCAACTCCTGGTCACGGCTGAGATCTATACCTGCCTGCCCGTTCACCAGCCGGTGGGACCTGTGCCTGTCGTCCTTGGCCATTCCCCATACAGGGACCTCAATTCCCAGGTCGGCCAGCACCTCCCTGGCCGCGTTTACATGGCCTGTTCCCCCGTCCACAAGCAGCAGGTCAGGGAGTGTCCCGAAGGTTTCATCATCCGTGCCGCCCAGATAACGTCCGAACCTTCTCAGCAGGGTTTCCTGCATACTTGCATAGTCGTTCTGCGCGGTTACAGCCTTCATCCTGAAACGCCTGTAAAGGCTGTGATCGGCACGGCCTTCCCTGAATACCACCATGGATGCCACAATCTCGGTATCCCCTGTATTGGAGATATCATAAGCCTCAATCACCGAGGGAACTTTATCGAGACCGAGGGCTGTTTTGAGCTTCACAAGCGCCTCCTGTGACCGGGCGTTTCGGGCCAGGACCGTCATCTTGTACAGTTCCAGCTCTTCCCTGGCATTCTGTTCGGCCATATCCACAAGGTCCGCCTTCACACCCCTTTTCGGGACAAGCAGGGTCACCTTGCCGCCGCGTTTCTTGGACAGGATCTCCTCCAGGACATCCACGGATTCGGGTTCATACTGGAGCGCAATCTCCCGGGGTATCTCCGGGTTGGCATCATAATACTGGAGGACGAATGAGCCCATCACGGCTCCATGGGTGGACGCCCCCATGCCCTCCAGCACGAAGGAACGCTTGCCCACAAGCCGTCCGGACCTGATGGACAATACGCTTGCCGCACAGTTCCAGTCATCAAGGAACAGCCCTATAACATCCCGCTCCTCGGCCTTTGTGGAATAGACCGCCTGTTTTTTCAGAAGCTCGTTTACGCTTTTCAGCCGGTCGCGTATGGCCGCGGCCTTCTCAAACTTCAGGTCATCAGCATAGCGGCGCATCTCTTCTTCAAGCCTTTTGACGACTTCATCCTGCCTGCCTTCCAGGAAAGCGCAGGCATTCTGCACCAGCAGGTCATAATCCTGCTTTGAGATATTGCCGCTGCAGGGTGCTGAGCACAGCCCGATATGGCAGTAAAGGCATGGCCTTTGCTTTTTGTCCGGCGAGATGCTCCTTTTGCATGTCCTGATGGGAAACAGTCTCCTTATAATGTCCAGGCTCTCCCTCACAGCACCGGCCTTCACATAGGTCCCGAAGTACCTGGCTCCATCCTTTTGGACCTTCCTGACGATCTCAATGCGCGGATAATCCTCCTGGACGCTTACCCGGATAAGGGGATAGGTCTTGTCATCCTTGAGCATGATATTGTATTTCGGCCTGTATTTCTTGATAAGCGTGTTCTCAAGGATAAAGGCCTCTTCCTCGGTATGGGTGACTATATACTCCAGGGACTGCACATTTGACACCAGCGCGGCGGTCTTCGCGTCCATGTCCTGGCTGTTCCGGAAATAGGACCTTACCCTGTTCTTCAGGACCTTGGCCTTGCCTACATAGATGACCTTATTGTCGCTATCCCGCATGATATAAACTCCCGGTGAATCGGGAAGATTTTTAAGTGTATCCCTGATGGTTGGTTTCATCTTCGCCTCTTTTCCTGTTCATGTTCCGGTTTAACAAAACCGCCGGCCCTGAAGCCGACGGTTTTATTATTCTCTATTCCGTCATTCCGTTTTTAGCGAATGCCTCCAAATCATTGATGGCTTTTTCCTCATCCCGGCCATCGGTTATTATGGTTATCCTGTCTCCGGGACTGATCCCCAGGGAAAGAAGGCCCAGCAGGCTTTTGGCGTTTGCCTTCCGTTCATTCTTCTGGATCCATATATTGGACTCATATTCCGAGGCTTTTTGGATCAACTTCGCTGCCATCTTGGACTCCAGACCAGTTTTGCTCGATATAGTGACTTCTCTTTCTACCATAGTTAATACTTCCTCCCGCCTGTTCCCAAGTAACTGCATTTCTTATTATATAATAGGACATTAAAAAATAAAAGTCCATATATGGTCCTCAGCCAGACTGGCGTGCGGTTCTTCCCCTCAGGATCAGAAGGACAAAGACCACGGTCATGACAGCAGTGCCTGCCATGAAGAAGGGAACCAGGTTGGGCAGGTTGGCCAGGATATTTCCGAAGAACCTGATCAGTACGGCGGGATCAATCCCCATGGAGCTTAGGAAGTTATACAGCAAAACCGATATCGATTTTACGGAGCGGGAGACCATATCCAGGAGCAGGGGGCGCAGGAGCGGCCGAAAGATGCTGTACAGGGCAGCAAGAAAGAAGATGGCAGCAGCCAGGAACTGCCTTGTGCCCGCCGCGGGCTGCGCTGGGAGGATCTTTTCCTTCACAACACGGGACATGACCTTTTCCTTGAAGCCGGCAGGCATGGCTATGCGCGAAGCGCTGCTGAGCTTCTCCTTCAGGTCCGTCCATGATTCCAGTTCCCGGGCGCATTTTTCACAATCCCTGCAATGAGCTTCAAGCCTGGCTATGAACCGCGGGTCGGGTGAATCATCCATAAACCGGTTAAAATCCCTGGGGGTTATGCATTTCTTCATGGCGTCAATCCTCCATTGCCTGCTTCA
Organism: Clostridiaceae bacterium; assembly: GCA_012719645.1. Taxonomy (GTDB): domain Bacteria; phylum Bacillota; class Clostridia; order DSM-8532; family DSM-8532; genus Thermoclostridium_A. Next base: position 76,533 of record JAAXZX010000004.1, on the reverse strand, counting down.
GCATTTTTCTCGCCCTGTATATCCGGTTTTTTACTATGCTCATAGGTACTTTCAAATATTCTGCAATCTCTTCATACTTCATTCCTGACATATGATAAAGCATCAGCGGCTGTTTATACTTTGGGTCAAGGCCTTCTATGAGGGCTTCAAGCCTGCTCTTGGTTTCCCGGCCTATTACCTGCTGCTCGGGAGTGCTTTCAGGATCCGTCACTTCCAGGGCATCGTCTATAGGGCAGAAATCCTTTCTTTTTCTCATCAGATCGGTGCAGGTATTGGACGTAATGCGGGCAATCCAGGTGGAAAACTTGTATTCCGGATTATAGGATGCAAGATGCCTGTAAGCTTTCGTAAAGGCTTCCTGGGCAGCATCCTCGGCAAGCTGCGGATCCTTCAGGCTGGTCCTGGCCAATGAATAAACAAGCTTCTGGTACTTTTCAACCAATCTCTCAAAGTATTCCGTCCTGCCCTGGAGGCAGAGCCTGACAATCTCATAATCCTGCATACCTTTTCCCCTAACCTTGGATTATACGGTTTCTCCGGGGCGATTGTCTGATATTATTCCCATTATACCAGAATGTTGGCTGCCGCAGGATTGATGAGAGCCTTTAAGGTGCGGCCGGCCAAACAATAAGAGGCCGTCAGCCTTATATCCGGCTGGCGGCCTCGTGATCTCAGCATTATTCCGTACTGCAGCGCAATGGCTGATTTCATTGAGCATTGGCAGCCTGCTGTTGGTCATCCGGCTCATACGGCAGGCGTTCATGCATGGCGTCATGAATGCAGGACTGGGGACAAACCTCCGCACACTTGCCGCAGTTTACGCACTTAGTGTAATCTATCTCGGCAAGGTATTCCCTGACCGTAATGGCATCGTTGGGGCATACCTTCTGGCACTTCATACAGCCTATGCAGCATACCTTGCAGTTCTTCTTGGCAATACCGCCCTTCTCATGGTTGGCGCACAGGACGGTATATCCTGTAAGTACCGGAACAAGCTTGATTATGCCCTTGGGACACTGGGAAGCACAGATTCCGCAGCCTGTGCATTTTTCCGGATTAACCCTTGCCAGTCCGTTTACCGCTTCTATGGCGCCGAAGGGACACGCATGCTGGCAGGAGCCCAGGCCTATGCAGCCGTAGAAGCACTGGGACATTCCCCCTGAAAGCATATTGGCCGCATGGCAGTCATGGACGCCCTGATAATCATATTTCATTCCGGCGTTTCTCCAGGTGCCCTCGCAGATGACCCGGGCAACCATCTGGGAAACTTCACCCTCATCAATGCCCAAAAACTCCGCTATGGCATTAATGCCTTCCTTGGTGTTTACCGTACATTTACTGGGAGAAACCCCGTCATTCACGATGGCCTCAGCAAGCCCGTCACAGCCTGAAAAGCCGCAGGCGCCGCAATTGGCCCCCGGGAGCAGTTCCCTTACTTTCTCTACCCTATCGTCGACCTTCACGGCAAAAACCCTGGAGGCAAAGGAAAGGCCAACGCCAAAAAACAAGGCAAGACCCCCTACAATGGCAACGGGTATGACTACACTCATTATTCTTCGACCTCCTTCCTACTGAATCACCAATCCCGCAAAACCTACAAAAGCTACCGAAACCAGGGACGCGGCTATCAGTGTTATGGGCATGCCCTTGAAGGCTTCAGGAATATCGCATGTTTCCAGCCTTTCCCTTATCCCGGAGAAAAGAATCAGGGCCATGGTAAATCCCAATCCTGCCGAGAAACCAAAGAAGACGGCTTGCAGGAAAGTGTAATTCCTTTGCACATTGAGCAGGGCAGATCCCAACACTGCGCAGTTGGTGGTGATCAGCGGCAGATAAATGCCAAGGGCCTTGTATAGCGGCGGAAGCAGTTTCTTCAGCACGATTTCCACAAACTGTACCAATGCGGCGATTACAAGAATGAAAGCGATGGTCTGCAGGTATTCCAGGTCATATGGCTTCAGCAGAAACTCATTGACCAGCCAGGTAACCGCCGAAGCCAGGGTATTGACAAAAACCACCGCTCCGCTCATGCCCAGGGCCGTGCTTGTTTTCTGGGATACGCCAAGAAAAGGGCAGATTCCCAGGAACTTGGACAATACGAAATTTTCTATGAACATGGCCAGCAATAATATGGCAAACAACTCTTTCATGATATCAACCATTCCTTTCGACAGGTCACGGATTCATACTCATCAGGAAGCTTTCTCGCACCCGGGACAGCCCATGGCGCATTTCTCAGGCTCCTCAGCAGTTTTTTGATCCCTCTTCTTTTTTGTGAGTTTATTGACCAGGGCGATGAGGCAACCCATGACCATAAAGCCGCCCGGGGGAAGAATCAGGATAGTTGCCGGATCAATGAGATCCGCCGTCAGTGTAATCCCCATCCAGGTCCCTGCGCCAATTATTTCGCGGATCGACCCGATGACAAACAACGCTGCGGTAAATCCCAATCCCATTCCCAAACCGTCAAGGGCTGAGAGCAGCGGACCGTTCTTGCATGCAAACATCTCAGCACGGGCCAGGATGATGCAGTTTACAACTATAAGCGGTATATATATTCCCAGCGCTTTGTCCAGATCGGGGAAATATGCCTTCATAACCATCTCCACAATGGTCACGAATCCTGCGATTACAGTTACAAATATCGGTATGCGTACTTTATCGGGAACGATCTTCCTGATCAGGGATACAACCACGTTGGAACCCATCAGCACAAACGTGGCGGCAATACCCATACCAATAGCGTTTTGGGCCATGGTTGTAACTGCCAGGGACGGGCACATGCCCAACAGCAATACAAGGGTTGGGTTTTCCTTTAAAAGTCCATTGAACAATACAGTTAACGCCTTCGGCTTCCCTGCCATTTACTTCTCCCCCCTTATATAATCGCGGACCAGCGATGCCGCTTCAGAAATACCGTTTGCTATGGCACGGCTGGTAACGGTTGCGCTGGTTATGGCCTCGATGTCTCCATCCTTTGCGGGCGCTTTCTTGACAACATGGTACAGAGCCTCGGGAATCTCTCCGAGATACTGTTTCAGGTATTCATCGTTATCAGCCTTTGAACCGAGACCCGGGGTTTCACTGTGGGACAGGATCTTGACTCCGACAACGGTAAGGTCATTGTCTATGCCGACAAGCATGGAGATATCTCCGCCATAGCCCCTTGAAGCCACTTCCACGACGTACCCAACGAGGTCGCCCCTATTGATGCCCTTATAGAGATTCCTGATCCTCTCGCCGGGATGATACCCCGCACTTACCAGCTCATCGCGGTTCACTGCGGCTCCGAACTCGTCCGTGCCGGGCAGAACCGAGGAAAGAGATTCCTGGAGCTCGGTTCTTTCCCTTTCTTCAATGACAGGCTTGGTAATCCCGTTAACAACAGCCAGGGTACCTGTGATAATGGCACATATCAGGAACAGGATGACGGCCGGCTTTACAATTTCCTTAAGCATGGGCATCACCTCCAAAGGGCCTCGGCACAGTAAACCGGTCGATGAGCGGAACTGCCGTGTTCATCAGCAGAATGGCATAGGATACTCCTTCGGGCATATTGGTGTACATCCTGAATAACACGGTCAGAAGTCCGCATCCGGCAGCGTAGATTATTACTCCTTTTTTTGTCATAGGACTGGTGGTATAGTCGGTGGCCATGAAGATGGCGCCGATCATAAGTCCGCCCGCCAGTACATGGTACAGGGGATCGCCGGTCAGGAAGCCGCCAGGCCCCAGGACCCATGACATAATTGCAACCGTGCCTATGTATATTACGGGAATCTCCCAGGTTATTACCTTGCGGATCAGGAGATAGATCCCGCCGATAATCAGCGCGAGGGCTGAGGTTTCACCGATGGAGCCACCAATATTGCCAAGGAACATATCCAGGTAGCCGGGAAGCTCCCCTCCCTCTTTAAGGGCGCCAAGAGGGGTTGCAAAGGTAAGGGCATCGGTTGCCGATGTAATGGCAACGGCTTCGTTGAACCCGCGGGGCATTGTCCATTGTGTCATCTTAGTGCCATAAGCCACCAGCAAAAATACGCGGGCGCCAAGGGCAGGATTGACGAAGTTCTGCCCGATACCTCCGAAGAGCTGCTTGATGACAACAATGGCAAAGAACGAACCCACAATGGCCATCCACTTGGGAAGAGCCGGCGGAAGGTTCAGGGCAAGAAGAAGCCCGGTCACAGCGGCGCTGAGATCCGAAATGGTATTGCTGCGCTTAAACAAAAACCTTCTCGACAAATACTCGAAAGCAACACATGAAACAATACAAACGACAATCATAAGAGCCGCATCCAGCCCGAAAAAGTACACTCCGGCGACAGAAGCCGGCACCAGGGATATCAGCACATCCAGCATGATTTTGGAAGTGGAGGCATCACTTCTGATATGCGGCGACGAACTCATATATAACCTGTTTTCCAATTCATCCCCACCCCTTTACTTCTTAGTGTTCCTTCTGATAAAGTCCTTGCCGATGCGAATGGTCTGAACCATCAGCCGCCTGGCCGGACAGGTATAGGTACAGCAACCGCATTCAATACAGTCCAGAATGTGGAGTTTCTGCGCCTCTTCATACTTTTTGGCATTCACCAGCCTGTCCAGTTCAAAGGGAAGAAGGCCCATGGGGCAGGCACGCACGCAGCGCGAACAGCGAATGCAGGCTGTTTCCTCGGGGATCCTGCTTTCGTCCTCATCAAAGGCCAACAGGGCATTGTTAAGCTTTAGCACCGGCAGATCAAGGGAAAACAGGGAAACTCCCATCATGGGACCTCCCATGATAACTTTCCCGGGTTCGGATTTGAACCCGCCGCAGAAATCAAACACTTCCTTCAGCGGAGTCCCTATAAGAACTTCAACATTTTGGGGGTTTTTCACGGCGGATCCGTCGACAGTTACCCTCTTCTTTATTAGTGGCATGCCGGTCTTCAGATAGGATGCCACGAAAGCGACGGATACCACATTCATGACGATGCATCCAACGTCGGCAGGCAGCTTTCCGGACGGAACCTGCCTTCCTGTCAGGGCATAGATCAGGGTTTTTTCAGCACCCTGCGGGTACCGGGTGTGAAGGGGATGAACCGTTATGGACGGTATGCCTGAAACAGCCTTCGACAATACCTTTATCGCCTCAGGCTTGTTGTCTTCGATACCGATCATGGCCTTCCCGATTCCGGTCCATTTCAGGACATGCAAAATGCCTTCAATAATCCCGTCGGTATTTTCAATGCACTCCCGGTAGTCGGAGGTTATGTAGGGTTCGCACTCAGATGCGTTGATGATAAGTGTGTCAACCGTGGTTCCCTTGGGCGGGTTGAGCTTCACATGGGCGGGAAAGCCCGCTCCCCCAAGACCGGTGAGCCCTGAAGCCCGGACCGCTGCAAGGAAGCTCTCCCTGCTGTCCACCACAGGGGGTTTGACTCCCTCAAAGACCTCCTGCAGCCCGTCGGGCTTAATCTCAACACACATAACCGGCTTGCCGCCCGTCAGCACCATGGGTTCGACCCTGGTCACTGTTCCCGAAACGCTGGAATGGATCGGGGCAGAAACATAGGCATCGGTATCCCCGATAAGCTGGCCGACCTTGACTGTATCACCCTTACTGACCTTCGGCTGGCAGGGAGCGCCCAGATGCTGAACCATAGGAATGACGACCACTGATGGAACCCCCATGGCTACGGTTGCCATCCCGGCGGTGTTCTTTTGTTGAGGAGGATGCACGCCTCCTTTGAACAGTTTCATATCTATCACTCCAATAAAAAGTCATCATTGATGCCTTAAGCAGCCGCCATGATGAAACCTGAGCCAGGAAAAACAATGGCGGACCGATAAGCCTTCAATCCCCGGGTAAACAAGCCTGAGGATATGTTTCCAGCGTTTCTATGATAGCATAACATGCCTTGAAAGGATACAGCAAAAAAATGTTACGCCATCATGATAAAACCATCAATTCCATGTGAAATCCAAACAGGTATGAACCGGCCTGATGCTGCCTGATGATGCCGTTATTCATGCGGTGTTTCCCCGTAGCGGAATGCCTCCCAAGCCTGCACTTTACTTGCCCTTTGTATGTTTTTTATATACATTATACATTATACTCCATATATTTATAAATTTCATATACATTATATGTGATTTTTATAGCGCCAGAAAGAAAAGCGGTGGGCAATGGAGGACAAAAATGTTATACTATTGCAATAAACCACCGCATCTTTTGCCGGAACATGCAGACCCATTAGCATAATTAACCGAAACAATCATTCAGTCAGACCGTAGACTTGCATATTCATACGCCTTTATTTTATTGTCAGGGAGTGATACTTGAATGGAAAAAAAGATGAACGTACAGGATGTTTTGAGCCTGGCAAGGGAAAGCAATGTAGAATTCGTCCGTCTGCAATTCACTGATCTGTTCGGCATGACAAAAAATGTGGCTACTACCGTGAACCATCTGCAGGACGCCCTGGAGAACAAGTTCATGTTTGACGGCTCTTCTATTGACGGATTTGCCCGGATCGAGGAATCGGATATGCTCCTGTATCCTGATCCGGATACTTTTAAAATCTTTCCCTGGCAGTTCAATGGGGGCCGGGAGGCCAGGCTGATATGCGACGTATACCGCCCGGACGGGACGCCTTTTGAGGGAGATCCGAGATATATCCTGAAGCGTGCTCTCAAACAGGCATCTGATATGGGTTACACCTTCAACATCGGCCCTGAATGCGAATTCTTCCTGCTCCATACCGATGAAACGGGAAGACCTACCACCATGACCCATGACAGGGGAGGTTATTTCGACCTGAGCCCGATGGACCTGGGCGAGGATGCCCGAAGGGATATCTGTCTTGCCCTTGAGGAAATGGGATTTGACGTGCATGCCTCGCACCACGAAACCGCAAACGGCCAGCACGAGGTTGATTTCAGGTATGATGAGGCCCTCCGTTCGGCCGACAACCTGATGACTTTCAGGATAATAGTCAAGAAGGTTGTCAAGCGCCACGGCCTCCATGCCACCTTTATGCCGAAGCCGTTCACCGATATGGCTGGAAGCGGCATGCATATCAACATGTCCCTTGCAAGGAACGGGGAAAACGTGTTCTGGGACAGCAAGGACAAGTACGGACTTTCCCGGGAGGCTTACAGCTTCATGGCGGGAATCATGGAGCATATCAGGGCTATAACAGCCATCGCCAACCCCGTCGTCAACTCATACAAGCGCCTGGTACCGGGGTATGAAGCTCCTGTATACATTACCTGGGCGACAAAGAACCGCAGTCCCCTGATCCGCATACCCTCCGCCCAGGGTGAAGCTACCCGTATCGAGCTTAGAAGCCCGGATCCGTCATGCAATCCTTATATAACCTTTGCAGTCATCCTGGCTGCCGGACTGGACGGTATAAGGAGGGGCCTAACCCCGCCGGCTCCGATTGAGAGGAATATCTACCAGTTGTCGGAGGAGGAACGCAGGGCCGCAGGAATAAGGACACTGCCCGAAAGCCTGTATGATGCGCTGGCAGCCCTCCAGGAAGACAGGCTTATTACCGATACCCTGGGTTCACATGCCACCTCGCGGTTTATCCAGGCTAAACTGGAGGAATGGAATGAGTACAAGAACCAGGTGCATCCGTGGGAGATCCAGGAGTACCTGGCTAACTACTGAGCCGGCAATATGCAGGATACGGATTGAAAACTTGCATTTCAGGGTTATAATGGTATATAATCATGGAATAATAAAGCAGTGCGGCAGGCGCAATCCAGGGCGCATGCCGCCGGCTTTCCCTAAGCCCGAATCTCCCGGGACCGGAAGGAAATGATGAATATGCGATTTTCCAAGATGCATGGCATAGGCAACGATTATGTTTACGTGAACGGCTTTACCGAAAGGATTGATGACCCTGCTTCGGTTGCCGTAAAGATCAGCGACAGGCATTTCGGAATAGGCAGCGACGGCCTGATCCTCATCCTGCCTTCCCAGGTCGCTGATTTCCGCATGAGAATGTTCAATGCCGACGGCTCCGAGGGAAAGATGTGCGGAAACGGTATCCGTTGCGTTGGGAAATACGTTTACGATATGGGCCTGACAGACAAGACAGAAATAACGGTGGAAACCCTGGCAGGCATCCGCAAGCTGGTCCTCTATCCCGGAAAGGACAACAAGATAGAAAAGGTGCGCGTCTGGATGGGTGTCCCGCGCTTTTCGGACCAGGACGATATTCCCGACCTTCCCGAGAAGAGGTTCCCTGTGAAGCTTGCTGCCCATGACAGGAACTTTGATTTTTACTGCGTGTCCATGGGAAATCCCCATGCGGTGACCATCGTGGAGGATACCGACAGTTTCCCGGTGGAGTACTATGGCGCTGAGGTCCAGAAGAAACCCATATTCCCCGAATCGGTTAACGTGGAATTCGTGCAGCTGGTATCCCGCTCATCCATAAAGATGCGGGTTTATGAGCGCGGAAGCGGCGAAACCATGGCCTGCGGAACAGGAGCCTGCGCTTCGGCGGCTGCCCTGATGCGCCTTGGTATGATTGAAAGGAAGGCCGAGGTAAAACTTCTGGGCGGAACCCTGGAGATAGACTGGCAGGATGACGGCCTTTATATGACCGGGCCGGCCGCCCATGTGTTTGACGGAGAAATAGATATTTGAGCATGGAGGGTTATAATCGTGATAATCAACAGCAATTTCGGAAATGTAAAGGAAACCTACCTGTTTGTCGAAATTGCCCGGAGGGTCAGTGATTACAGGGCAGCCAACCCCACTGCCGATATCATACGGCTTGGCATAGGCGATGTCACACAGCCCCTTCCGCAGGCGGCGATCCGTGCCCTGCACGAGGCAGTTGATGAAATGGCCAGGGCCGAAACATTCAGGGGATACGGACCTGAGCAGGGATACGACTTTCTGAGGGAAGCCATAGCGGAGCATGATTACAGGGCCCGCGGCTGTGATATCGAGGCGGATGAGATCTTCGTCAGCGACGGCGCCAAGAGCGACACCGCCAACTTTGCCGACCTGTTCGGAAAAGGGAATATAATTGGCATCTCCAATCCAGTTTACCCGGTTTATCTTGACAGCAACGTGCTGGCAGGACACTCAGGCCAGCCCGCAGGCGACGGATACGAAAATATACGCTACCTGGACTGCCTTCCGGAAAACGACTTCAAACCCCAAATTCCCGACGGGCGCCTGGACATAGTGTACCTTTGCTCGCCCAACAACCCGTCTGGCGTGGTCCTGACCCGGGACGACCTTAAAAAGTGGGTGGATTACGCCCTGGAGAACAAGACCCTTATCCTTTTCGATGCGGCATATGAGCGCTATATCCGGGACAATACGCTTCCCCACAGTATTTACGAGATACCGGACGCCAGAAAGGTTGCCGTTGAGTTCAGGAGCTTTTCAAAAACAGCCGGCTTCACGGGTTTGAGGTGCGCATATACCGTGGTGCCCAAGACACTTGAAGTGACCGTTTCCACCGGCAATAAACCCCTGAAGCTTCACTCCATGTGGCTCAGGCGCCAGACAACAAAGTTCAACGGCGTGCCCTACATCGTACAGAGGGCGGCAGCGGCGCTTTACACCAGGGAAGGACAGGAACAGATCGGCAGGATCATAGACATCTACCTTGAAAACGCAAGGACAATACGCAAGGTGTTCGAAGAAAAAGGCTTAAGGGTATGGGGCGGTGAAAACTCCCCTTACGTCTGGCTGAAGGTTCCCGGCGGGATGACTTCCTGGGAGTTCTTTGACCACCTTCTTGACCGCTATCATATAGTAGGAACCCCTGGTTCCGGATTCGGCACCATGGGTGAAGGGTACTTCAGGCTGACCGGTTTCGGCAGCCCCGAAAAGACCGCGGAGGCTGTGGAAAGGCTGCGCATGGGATGAGCAATGTAAGAACACTGCAGGCAAGAACAGTTGGAATGGATAACTCCATTCTAACTGTTTTTTAATTTGCCTATAAGGTGATTGTAAATGTCAGGGCATATAATTAACCCATAAGGAGCGCAAGGAGGTCCTGGCAAATGTTAAGCAGCATGTTTGAGTTCAAGAATAGTGTCGTGAGAAGGTTCGGCCCCATCCTCGGGTATGCCATTCTCGTCGTAGGAGGTCTCGCCGTTCTCAGCGTTTTATGGTTTCTTTTCAAATCGCTTATCAAGCTGGCCATCGCACTTGCCATAGGAGCCATACTGGTGTTTGGCGCAATCAGGCTCTACGAGATCATATGTTCAAAAAAGACGGGCTGAGCTGCAGCGTACCCTCCTATTATTGCAGACAGCGCGGCTCCATTGCGGATGCCGCGCTGTTGTTTTACCGTATAATAGTATTAATTACTGAGCAGGGTTTTCAACCTTTCCCAGGAACAATACCGCCCCGGTCTGGTTATCCATGATAGCGAAAACAAACGGTTTATCCAGGTAGAAATCCATGATTTCTTCCGGCTCGGGCATGGCTGCCATACCCGCCATTACTATAACTGTTGCGGCAGCGGCGATGGTGCCTTCCTCATCAAGCTCGATCCTGCATTCATGAAGAACGCGGTTCACCTGGGCTTTTGCTGATTCCACCATCCCGCTGAAGTCGGCCGAATCGCCAAAGGCATCGACCATTCCCAGTTCTTTCAGGTATTTGCCAACCTCGTCCCTGAAGCTGAAGCTCAGTTTCGGCACCTTGAGTTCGGTTTTGAAGGATTTAAGCTTATCGTTTATATCAAGGAGCTTGTCTGCTGAAAGACTCTCCACAAGCTCATTGACATCGCCCTCGGGCCGCAGGAGGAGCATGGATACCCCACCCTTGTAATGGAGTTTAACAGCCTTAAAGTCCCCCGCGTTATAATAGGGAACCTTGAACAGGCCGTTCATCATGTCAACCTGCACGGTTTCACCTGTTCCCAGCGTAAAATCCTCCTTCTTAGTGAGGCCTTCGCTGAACTCATTGACCCAGGCCCCCTTGAAATACAGGGTGTTGACTATGAGCGTTATGGTCGATGGATCGATGCCGCTGACGGGATTTGTAATCAAGCCCTTTGTCTTGTCCGATATCCACTTGTTGACCTGGCTTGCTGCCGAAGGGGACTTGACATTTAAGGAAAACACCTCGGCATCGTACCAGGCCTTGGCAAGTTCAATGAAGCTCTCCCTAACACGGTATTCCCTGTTCACCCACAGGGAGTTGGCTGGGAGTATCGTAACGTCTTTCCTGTTGTACAGGCTGCTCATAAGATCCCTGTATTTGCTGTTGTGCTCGTCCTGGGACACTCCCCGGGTGTTGATCAGGCCGTTGATCTGATCGCGGGTGGTGCCGGCGGCGCCGTTGTTCAGGATAGAAAGCGCGGTTGAAAGGCTTACGGGGGATATGATCATGTTCCTGCCTTTGGCATCTGCCTTATTGATCAGCATTAACATGTTGAATCCCAAATCGTTGATATCAAGGATGATGGGGTCATCCAACGGGATATTGGTCACATCTGATGGTATAAAGGCATATGCGCTTCTTCCCGTCGTACATCCCGCAAGAAGGAATGCCATGATGAGGACAACGGCCAGAACGGGCTTTATGCCCTTTTTATTGCGGACTTCTGAACATTGATCCATAACTCATTCCTCCTGTTTATTTCCATTATTCTCTCATAAAGGTTAGACGCGCTGCATCCTCACAGGTTCATTTTTTACTGTCATTTGGAGGGAGTTAAGCACCTTTTCGTGTCATTGATAGCGGAAGAACGAAGTGAAGCGTGGCAATCTCTTCTGCTCTGAGTCTCCCCAGTTTATTGCCTATTAAAGTCGTGCCAAATATCTAACCTCCAACATCCCACCTCTCACCTCTGTTTCAGCCAAATAAGTGTCATAATACAAGCCGTTTTCCTGATATGATTTATGGGTGGTGTATATGATCGTTATAAGCATCAGCAAAAGAAAACTTAAATTGTTTGCAGCAGCCGTATTGTTTGTGTTCCTTGTTTCTTTCGGCATATACCAGATTTTTGGAAACCAGGATACCGAGAATTACTTTGAACTGGTCAACATGCTGCGCCACAGGGATGTGGCCGCATCAGGCGAGATACTGGAAGAAACCGCCCCCGCTTCTGAGAGCAGCGACGAAGTACAGATCTTTGACATAAGCAAGGGGAAGGTGACCAAAAGGATGAAGACCACTCCGGCGATGCAGGAACAGGCCAGAAAAATCATCAGCAGCATCACAGGAATGTATGCCAAGGTGCAGCCTTTCCCGGACAAGGGATACATTGTAAGGATCCCCGTAAACCCCGCACTGAAGGTAAAAAACGAGTACATCAATGCCGTCATTGACAGGATATACGTCATATTTACAGAGAAAGAGCCGCCCATAGTGCTGATACTGGACAGCTCCGAAAAGCCCTTTGTTTACAACTTCAGCTGGAAGACTGATGAACTGAAAAAGCAACTGGACTTTGATTTTGCCTATTAGAAAAAATGGAAGGACGGATCAGGCGCGCCCGTCCCTTTTCCTGGATACCTCAAACATGATCAGGGCTGCGGCAACACCGGCATTCAGGGATGATATCTGTCCCTTCATGGGGATCTTCACGAGGAAGTCGCATTCATCCCTTATGACTCGGCTGATCCCCTCTCCTTCACTGCCGATGACAAGGCCTATGGGGCCTCTCAGCCCGGCTTCATAATAGGCTTTTTCCCCTTCGGGGTCTGCCCCGGCTATCCATATGCCCTTCTTCTTCAGGTCACGGACAGTCTGGGCAAGGTTTGACACCCTGGCTATGGCGATGAATTCCTGCGCACCGGCGGCGACCTTCGCCACAGTGGCATTAAGGGTCGCCGAGCGCCGTTTCGGAATAATGATGCCATGGACTCCCGAGCACTCGGCGCTCCTTATTATTGAACCGAAGTTGTTTGTGTCGGTAATGCCGTCCAGTATGACAATGAACGGGTCTTCACCGCGCGAAGATGCGATTTCGAGGATATCGTCAACCTGGACATATTCCTTGAGGGCCGCGTCAAGGATTACCCCCTGGTGTATCCTGGCAGAAGACATCATGTCCAGTTTCCTTCTGTCCACATATTGGACGGGGATGTCCCTCCCCCTGGCTAAAGACGCGATCCTGGCAAGGATGGGGTCCTGGTTGTCCTTTTCTATAAAAACCTTGTTGACCGGGCGGCCCGACCTTAACGCTTCCAGCGCCGGGTTCCTGCCCTCTATCCTGTCTTCCCTGTCCTGTTCGGCCTCTTTCGCCGTATCGCGGTATGGATCCCTGTAGGGATGCGGCCTTTTTGCGTGAGCCTGCCCATCCTTCCGGACAGGTTTTTTGTCTGGTTTCTTTTTCTGTTTGTTCATGGCTGACTCTCCGTTTCATCGCTTTCTATGATGGACGCCGCCCGTTCCAGGATGCTCTCCAGCCTCTCCTTCCGGCCGGTCAGGTACAGGTAGCCCATAACGGCCTCAAGGCCCGTGGCGTAATGATAGTCATGAAGATCCGCGTTTTTGGGGACGGTTGTGGACTTCGCGTTCCTTCCCCTCCTGAATATGAAGGCTTCATCTTCATCGAATTCCTTCTGCAGTTCCCTGGCTATCCTGGACTGGGAGGCTGCCTTGACATACCTGGTGGCGTCAATATGGAGCCTGTGGGAGGATGCCCGTTTTTTCCTCACTAGTCTTTCCCTGATGAAAAGGTTGAATACGGCATCCCCTATAAAAGCCAGCACTGCAGGCTGGAGCAGCCTTATCACATCGGTATTGCCATTCTGCAAACTATCACCACGCATTTTCAATAATATTCCGGCCTGTTACGAAAATCCGCCCGGCATAAAAGGCAGGGCGGATCAGGCTCTTCTTGCTAACTGCATAACTTTGGCGTTATGTCCGGCACTATCTGACCACGATATTGATCAGCCGGCCTTTTACCACGATAACCTTCACGATGCTCTTTCCGCCAATATAGCCCGCAGCCCTTTCATCGGTCAGCGCGGCCTCCTCAATCTGCTTGTCGTCGGCATCACGGGGCACATTTATCTTGTATTTTACCTGGCCGTTGATCTGGACAGCCATCTCGATTTCGTCCCGGACAAGGGCCTTTTCGTCATAGGCCGGCCAGGGCTGGTTGAATATCGAATACTCGTATCCCAGTACTTCCCACATCTCCTCGGCAAAGTGCGGAGCGAACGGGGACATGAGCAGGATGGCGTCCTTCACCGCATCTTCCATCAGCTTCATGTTCCTGCTTTCCAACGCGTCGTATTTATACAGGGCATTGATCAGTTCCATAATACGCGCGATGGCCGTGTTGAACTGGAAGATCTCAGTGTCCTCGGTGGCGCACTTAATGGCATAATGCCTTACATAGTTCAATTCCTTCTCCTCGGGTCCGAACCTGTCGCTTCCCGGCGTTCCCTTTTCCCCGGCGAACTTCCTGACCAGCCGTTCAACCCTGGCGATAAACCGGTCTATGGCCCTGATGCCTTCGTCGCTCCACGGTCCGCCTTCCACGTAGTTGAAACCGAAGGCCAGGTATGTGCGGAACACGTCAGAACCATACCTTTCAATGTATTCGTCGGGAGATACGGTGTTGCCCCTGGACTTGGACATCTTCTGACCGTCCGCGCCCAGTATAACTCCCTGGTGGACCAGGGACAGGAAGGGCTCGTCAAAGTCCAGGTAACCCATATCCCTGAGCGCCTTGGTGAAGAACCGGGCGTACAACAGGTGCATGGCGGCATGCTCGGCCCCGCCCACGTACTTGTCGACGGGAAGCATCTTGTTGATCAGTTCACGGTTGAAGGCTTCCCTGTCGTTCTTGTTGTCCGGATATCTCAGGAAGTACCATGATGAGCACACAAATGTGTCGAGGGTATCCGAATCCCTTTTTGCGGGACCGCCGCAGCAGGGACAAGTGGTGTTTATGAATTCCTCGCACTTGGCAAGAGGCGATTCCCCGTCGGGAGTGAATACCACATTGTATGGAAGCTCCACCGGAAGCTGGTCCTCGGGAACGGGCACGATACCGCATTTATCGCAATATATGATGGGGATTGGCGCCCCCCAGTAACGCTGCCTGGAAACCAGCCAGTCGCGAAGCCGGTATGTAACCTTCGGCTCGCCGGCGTTCATGCCCGCAAGTTTCTTTACGATGGCAGCCCTGGCATCGGCGGAAGAAAGGCCGTCAAACTCCATGCTCCCGACAAGGAAGCCATCCTCCACGAACGGAAGGGCATCATCCACACCCTCCGCGCCTTTTATAACGCGCTTTATCTCAAGGTTGAACTTCTTCGCAAATTCATAGTCCCTCTCGTCATGGGCGGGAACTGCCATTACGCAGCCTGTGCCGTAACCGGCCAGGACGTAGTCGGCAATCCAGATCTGGACTTTTTCCCCGGTGAGGGGATGAATGGCATAGGCGCCTGTGAAGACACCGGTCTTCTCCCTTACCGTGGACATGCGGTCGATCTCCGAAGCCTTCGCCGCAGCCTCCCTGTATTCATCAACGGCCCTGCGGCAGGCATCGGTGGTAATCCTGTACACCAGCTCATGTTCCGGAGCCAGGACCACATATGTCACGCCATAGAGGGTGTCGGCCCTGGTGGTGAACACCCTGAAGGACAGGCCGCTGTCTGCTACCTTAAACTCAATTTCAGCTCCTTCAGACCGTCCGATCCAGTTGGTCTGGATCTTCTTTGTCTTCTCTGGCCAATCCAGGCCGGGCAGACAGTCCAGGAGCTCCTGGGCATATTTCGTAATCCTGAAAAACCACTGGGTCAGGTTCTTTCTGGTCACTTCGGAACTGCAGCGCTCGCAGCAGCCATCCACTACCTGCTCATTGGCCAGAACGGTCTTGCAGCTCGGGCACCAGTTCACGGGCGCGTTCTTCCTGTATGCCAGGCCATGCTTGAATAGCTGCAGGAAGATCCACTGTGTCCATTTATAGTACTCGGGCAGACAGGTAATCACCTCGTAATCCCAGTCGAAGGTGGCACCCATCCTCCTCAGCTGTTCTTCCATCGTGGCTATGTTCTGCATAGTGGAATCCTTGGGGTGGATGCCGGTCTTTATGGCATAGTTTTCAGCCGGAAGACCGAATGCGTCGAAACCCTGGGGATGGAACACGTTATGCCCCTGCATGCGCTTCATACGAGCCCAGGAATCGGTAAGGCCAAAATTGTACCAATGGCCCGCATGGAGCTTGGCGCCTGAGGGATATGAAAACATCTCGAGGCAATAGAGCTTCTTGTCGATGTTATCCCTGTCAAATCGATAAATATTGGTTTCTTCCCATTTTTTCTGCCATTTCCTGTCTATCGCTACAGAGTACCCCATTGTATAAGCCTCCCAAGTTTAAAATTTGCATTGCTTCTTCGGGGTTCCTCCCAATCGCAGGACCCCCTGATTTATGATACAAGGACATGAGCTGTTTCAGGCATTGGCCTCCTGGGTTTCGACCAAAGGAACAGGCTTTCCGTCCTGCCAGAGCCGCTCAAGTCCGTAGAATTCCCTGTCCTCTTCAAGGAATATGTGAACTACGATATCCCCGTAGTCCAGCAGAATCCAGCGGGCGCTGTTGTAGCCCTCCCGGTGAAGGCATTGCACATTCTGTCCGATGAGCTTTTCCTCAACATGATCGGCAAGGGTCTTTATGTGGGTCATGGACGTACCGCTGCATACGATGAAGTAATCCGCTATCGTTGTCAGTTCACTGATGTCGATGGCCTTAACATCCCGCGCCTTCTTTTCATACAATGCCTCAACCACCAGTGTAAAAATAGACTCATTATCCATTAATCCGATTTCTTCCCTCCGTTCCGAAGATATGGCCACAGCCTTTTTAGTAAAGTTTTCATGATATTATACCACATAATATGAGTTTACTGCTATTCTTCCTGACCACATGCCTCCCACCTGGAGAAGGTCCCGCAGGGAAGCACCAAACTTGTCCCGTCTATGGGAAGCCCAACTTCGCCGCAGGTTACCTTGCCGCCATACCTGCCCTTTAATGCCAGTTCCAGGATATTTGCGGAGACCTGTGAAGAAAAGCCGGTTGTATACGAGTTAAGCAGGAAGAACAGCGGCTTTCCCGACAGGACATCCTTTAGCTCATCAACCAGGGAATAGAGCGCATCCTCCAGCTTCCATACCTCGCCCCTGGGGCCGCGGCCGTAGGAAGGCGGGTCCATGATTATCGCATCGTATCTCCTTCCCCGCCGGATCTCGCGACGGACAAACTTGATGCAGTCATCCACAATGTATCTGACAGGCTTTTCGGCCAACCCGGAGAGGCCGATGTTTTCCTTCGCCCAGCTAACCATGCCCTTTGAAGCATCCACATGGCAGACCGAGGCTCCTGCGGACAGGCAGGCGCAGGTGGCGCCTCCCGTGTAGGCAAACAGGTTCAGAACATTAACAGGACGCTTTGCCTCTGTTATGGCGCGGGACATCCAATCCCAGTTGACCGCCTGCTCAGGGAAAAGACCGGTATGCTTGAAGCCCGTGGGCTCCACCCTGAACCTGAGATTGCCATAGGCAATGGTCCAGCTTTCAGGCATGGGCTTTTTAAATTCCCATTGGCCGCCCCCGCTTCTGCTCCTGTGGTAGATGCCGTGGACATCCTCCCGGATAGCGGGTGGTTTGGTCCATGGCCATATAACCTGCGGATCGGGTCTCCTTAAGATATACCCGTTCCAATACTCGACCTTTTCCCCGTCGCCCGCGTCCAGCACCCTGTATTGAGTCCATTTGTCCGCAACAAGCATGTTCTTCCCCCGATATCGATTGCATCTATTATTGCCACTGATTGACGATGATAAACCCGTTTTCTGCCATAACCCCGGAAATTCCTGTCACAGCCCGAGCAGCCGGAGGATTCCGGCTCCTGCAGGATTCTTCAGCAGCACAAGTCCTATTGCCGTGTACACCGTCAGGACCAGGACTATGCCGGGAATACCCAGGAGCAACCCCCTGGCGGCCTTCTCATCCCGCCCGGGCTGTTCCACCCTGTTCCTGGTAACGGCACGAACCACAAGGAGAAGGCCGAAAATGACTATAAGGCATGCGATGAAGATTATAAAAATCGGTATAATCATGCTGTTCAGAAACTCTGACAGGGACATGCCATATTGCTCTGCAAGCTTCACAAACTCAGTGGATGAGAACGGGTCTGTGGTCGGCTGGGGCATGGGATTCTGCTGCTGAACACCGGACGTGCCCGATCGCAGCAGCAGTGTGATCAGGCCGTTGTTCATAAAGTGAAGTATCATGCCGTTTATGATGGAACCGGTGCGGTATACCAGGTAAGCGGAAATAATGCCGATGAAAGTCTGCGCGGCAAATCTCTGAAAATCAAAATGGAAAAGGCCGAAGAGGAGCCCGCTGAGGAATATGGACCAGCCTGCTCCCATCCTCTCAAGTCCCCTTTGGATCAATCCCCTGAAGAGCAGTTCCTCGCAAACCGCAGGAACTACGCCTATCAAAAACACCGACCATAAGACGCTTCCGCCTCCCATTACCGATGTGACACCGGTATCGATCTGAAGCGATCCGAAGGTGTTCTTTATGATGATAAGTGCGATAAACCCCGCACAGGCTCCCGCAATGATCATCACCGGGCTGATCATGAGCGTAAGAAGCACCTCTACAGCCCTGGGTTTTTTCAGGCGAAAGGTGGGGACTATGCTCAGATGCTTTATCCTGGCCAGCAGGATCGGAGGAAGGGCAATTATCAGGACCTCGGACAGGATAATATACAGGTCCGTAGGAAGACCCAGCCGGGCAAGACGGCTGCCGATAACCACAAACAGGATTGCGGATATGGAATACATGAGCCCGGAATCCCTGGTATCGGGCAGTTTTTGTTCAACAATTCCCAACTCTTCCATTTCCATTTCATTACCTCACACCTGTTATCTATTCCGGTTTGCCAATACGGGAAGGGGGCCAGATAATCATGACAGCCTTTCCTTCCACTGACCGCGCGTCAATGCAGCCGAAATTCCTGCCGTCTTTGCTGACCTCCCTGTTGTCGCCCATGACAAAAAGTTTTCCTGGAGGGACTGTAATGGGGTATTCCCCGGAAGCCTGTGTTGTTCCTGCCACATAAGCCCCTGTTTCCTTTACGCCATTGACATAGACCTGGCCATCATGGATATCGATGATATCTCCGGGAATACCTATGACACGCTTGACCAAACGTTCATTTGCGCGCAGGGACTCGTGCCTGAATTTGTCCATGAAGTCCTGGACCTTTATGGCAAGTTCGCTGAAAAAACCGTCTTTGATCCTGCCGTCAGCAAGAAAGAGGATGATATCTCCCCGCTCAATAGTATTTATATTATAGTTGATGCGGTTGTAGTAAACCAGTTCTCCCTCGAAAAGCGTGTTTTTCATGGAATACTGGTTCACCGCAGATATGGCAAAAACCTTCATATTGAGGAAAAACACCAGGACCAGCGGTATCAATACGACCAGCAGCCAGATGATTACCTCACGCAGGATTCTATTTTTGTTTTTATTCGTCAAAGTTGTTTACCCCTTTCCTGCCGGAAAGATTCCGGAAGCGGCGGAACAGTATCAAATCCTTACATTTATCAATCATTATAACACTTAATTTTCCTGGTGGGAAAGCCTGTTATCCCATTATCGCTTGCAACATACCCGGAAGTTTGGTAGCATACTATTTAAGGAAGGACAAGTCAGCGCAGTGCGTGACGGCTTGCCGCCGATTTTCATGATTCAAGGAGATGGAAAAAATGCCCGACCCATTGCCTGAAAGGCCGGATCCGGACGATTATTTAAGATGTGACGACATTATCGACTATGATGACCCGCTTGTCGAGGAAACAGCGGAGCAAATCACAGAAGGATTAAGGGATAATATTTCCAGGGCACAGGCAATCTACGAGTTTGTAAGAGACCACATTCTCCATTCATTTCATATCGACGCAACCAGTATCACCATCAAGGCATCAGAAGTACTGGAAAAGGGTCATGGTACATGCTACTCCCAGGCTCACCTGCTTGCCGCCCTCATGCGTGCGGCAGGGATTCCATGCGGGCTGTGCTACCAGGTAAGGAAGGATGAGGACGATCCGGAAGGCCGCCTGGTAGTTCATGGCTACAACGCGGTTTACATCGGGGAGATTGGAAAGTGGGTGCGCCTCGATGCCAGCAGAAGCATTGAGGAATACGATTTCTCATTTGATTTCGAAAAAGAGGCATCCGAGCTGGAGGTTGACACTACGGCCGGCGAATATGATGATCCTGTTGTCTACATAAACCCCAGTAAAACCATTCTGAAAACACTGGGGAAGTATGACAGCATTGAAGACCTGAAGGGAAACCTGCCGGACAAGTATTGATCCCCGGGGGAGCCTAATTTCGATGCGGCGCTGGGTCACGAACATGAGCGTAAAGTTGTTTTCACCCGGTAACATCGTACCTGAAAAACCCGGCATAGCCGTGAATTACGGCTATGTCTTTTTTATCCAAAGGATCCCGCAGTTCCTGGAAAGCATCGTGTTCAAAGCCTATTGCCCAACAGGGCGAAAGGCCTTCTGAGCCAGATTACGGTGTTAGGAAGGGAAAGACAAAATCTGTGAAAAAGGTTTGTTTTTCCTGCCGATTTTGATGTATGATGATGGACAGAAACATTTTACACGGGAGGATAATAGATGATTGAGCTTAAAGGGCTGACAAAAAGGTTTGGAAATGTTACAGCCGTAAACGACCTGTCCTTCACGGTCCGGGAGGGGGAGATTTTCGGCCTTCTGGGCGAGAACGGGGCCGGCAAGACCACAACCCTCAGGATGCTGGCGACCATGCTTAAACCCACTTCAGGGACAGCCCGGCTTGCGGGTATCGATATAGTTGAGTCGCCTGAGGAGGTAAGAGGCAGGGTAGGCATCCTTTTCGGGGGAGAAAGCGGCCTGTACGACCGGCTCACAGTTTATGAAAACATACAGTACTTCGGGGAACTGAATGATATGCCCGTCAGGGAAATCAAAAAACGAATTCAGGAACTTGCGGACGCATTCGGAATGAATGATTTTCTCGACAAGAGGGCAGGGAAGCTCTCCAAGGGCATGCGCCAGAAAGCATCCTTTGCCAGGGCCATCGTCCATAACCCGGATGTGCTTCTTCTGGACGAACCCACTTCAGGCCTGGATGTGGGCGCCATGCGCGAAGTCCAGGCATTCCTGATAGATCAGAAGAAAGCGGGCAAGACCATACTCTTCTCCAGCCACACCATGAGTGAGGTTGAAAAACTCTGTGACAGGATTGCCGTGATCCATAAGGGCAGCCTGGTGGACATCGGTGAAACCGAAGAGCTTCTCGGGAAATACGGGACCCAGAGCCTGGAGGAGCTGTTTGTAAGACTGGCAGGTGATGGCAGATGAAATGGAAGCATATAATGATCGTTTTCAAGAAGGAAGTAAAGGATATCGTTCGCGACCGCAAGACGCTGTTTTCCAGCATCATTGTCCCCATCTTCCTTATGCCCATATTGTTCCTGCTCGTTGGAAGAGGAACGGCGAAGATGAGCGAGGAGATGACGACCAATATTACGGTAGCCCTCACGGCTGACAGCTACAGTCCTGCCGCCCAGAACTTCCTGAAGGAGAGCCTTGAAACGCAGGGCGAGGATATAACAATAGTCGATCCGGTGGATGACCCATGGGAGGCCATCAACAGCAAGAAAGCCAAGCTGGTGGTATCGCTTGACAGGGATTTCGAGGATAAGCTAAAAGCCTTAGAGCCGTTCACCCTGAAAATATACTACGACAATTCGCTATCCCGCTCAGGCGGCGCCGTAGGCGCGCTGAGATCGGCAATAACAAAGCTGAATGGGACAATTGCGGAGCAGCGCCTTGAAGCTTTGGGCATCAATCCGGAAATACTCACGCCGGTTGTGGTGGAGACGGAGAATGTCGCCAGATCGGGGGACGGAAATATGATGCTGATGATGCTGCTCCCCATGATCATCGCGATGCTGGTGGCCGTGGGAGGCATACCGGCTGCAACCGACCTTGTAGCAGGAGAGAAGGAACGCATGACATTTGAGCCCCTGTTGACCACTCGCCCCGGCAGGATGTCCATCCTTATCGGGAAATACCTGACCATAATCCTTTTCAGCTTTGCCAGCGTGATTTCGACCCTGATAGGGATGCTCCTTGCCTTTATTATAAATCCCTCTTCCATTACCATGGGCTTGGGGCAGATTGGCGGTTTCACCATGGACCGCGGCTCGGTGATCCTGTGCCTTATCGTAACCCTTCTCCTGGGAATGACCTTTTCCGGGCTGCAGCTGGCCATCAGTACCTATGCCAGGTCCTTCAAGGAAGGGCAGACTTACCTTTCCATGCTGATGTTCGTGGTGATGATCCCGGCCTATGCCACAATGATGATAATGCCCAATGACATACAGATGTATATGTACCTGATCCCTGTCCTCAACACCGTATCGGCCTTCAAGCTGGTACTGGGCGGGATGACCAACTATACCGGGCTCATCCTGGCGGTGGCGACATCGCTGGTATACGTGGTGCTGTCCCTGCTGATAGCCGCCTCCATGTTCAAAAACGAAAAATACCTGTTCCGCAGTTGACACCCTGTTATTAATGCGGTGAACCCTGAACAGGAAGAGATTGCCGTGCTCCGCCCCGTTCCGCTAACATTTCGGTAATGTTGCATGGAACCCTTCGGGCGAAGCGCGTCAATCTCTATTGCGTTTTGCTGGTTACTGCATTGGCAGCCGCGCTGTTCTTGCAATGACATCAACAGGGAACGGCAGACTGTGCGGAAATATGGAATCCAAGTACTTGCAGGGATCCCGTAAAGCCCTGTCGCTGTGTTGCACGGCTGCGAAACATCAACCACTCCTATCAGGCCGCGGTCAAGTGGGTCTGCGGCTTTAGCGGGGAGTGACTGAACCCGAGCGGGGCAATCTCGGCATAGTCCTCCAATATTGACACATAAAGATCCGCAAAGACTTAAGCAAAAACGTGCTGTTCAGCCTCGACTGACTCCGAATACCGGATGTGAGAAGTTGGAGGTTGGAAGTTAGAATGTATGGTAACGAACTGTACTGGGATATATCTAACCCCTCCAATCTCTCACATCCTACCTCTCTTTTACGAGGACTGAAGGAGAGACTGAACAGCACGGCTGTGACACGTAATGACTTGGGAAAAGCACTGCAGAGATTGCCACGCCCGGCTTCGCCGGGCTCGCAATGACAAGACAGGAATTTGCTCTGTTCGCAATGACATATGCGGAAACGGTATTTCAGTCCAGTTCCCGGTGGGCGGCGGCGACGGTTTCCTTGATGTTGATCTCAGGTTCATCGCGGGTTTGAGTGTTGGAAAGGCAAAGCAGGTACTCGATATTACCCTCGGGCCCTTTGACGGGGGACCAGGACAGGCCATCCACCGTGAATCCCAGGGACCTGGCCGAGTCAATGACAGCGGCTATGACCTCTTCATGGACGGCGGGATCCCTGACCACGCCCTTCTTCCCCACCTTCTCACGCCCGGCCTCGAACTGGGGCTTTATAAGACAGACCGCCCGGGCCCCCTCTTTCAGGACTGCCTTAAGGGGAGGCAGAATCAGCCTCAGGGAGATAAACGAAACGTCCACCGCCCCGAAATCAACGGGCTCGCCTATGTCTTCAGGCTTTACATAGCGGAAGTTGGTCCTTTCCATGCAGACAACCCTCGGGTCATTGCGGAGGGACCAGGCAAGCTGTCCGTAACCCACATCAACAGCGTAAACCTTGCTGGCGCCGCTTTTAAGCATTACATCGGTGAATCCGCCCGTTGAAGCCCCTACATCCACGCAGATCAGGCCATCCAGGTTCACGTTGAAAACCCTGATGGCCTTCTCAAGCTTCAGCCCGCCCCTGCTCACATAGGGGACGGGATTATCCTTTATGGTTATTGATGAATCCGGATCGCACAGGGAACCGGCCTTGTCAACACGCTCCCCGTCAACAAAAACCGTACCGGCCATGATGGCACGCCTGGCCTTTTCCCTGCTCTCAAACAACCCCTTTTTCACCAGGATCACATCGAGACGTTCCTTGCCCATTCCCGGCCTCCCTCCCCCGACGCTTCAAGGAAATCCCGTATCCGGTCCTTCATGGATTGGGGATCCAGCCCGTACTTTTCGTAGATCAGCTTCCTGGAGCCGTGGGGCACCTCCTCATCGGGCAGCCCAAGAAGCAGTGTTTCAGCCTGGATGCGTTCCCTGCTTGTGAATTCCAGGATGCTGCTGCCGAAACCGCCGCTTATGATACCGTCCTCCATAACGACAACCCTGCCCGTTTTGCTGATGGACTGCCTGAGAAGCGACTCGTCCATGGGTTTGATAAACCTGGGGTTGATGACTTCGCAGCTAATGCCTTCGGCCTCAAGGAGGTCCGCGGTTTTCAGCGCCCTGTCCAGGAAATATCCAACGGCAACTATGGTAACATCCTCTCCCTGTCTTACTGCCAAACCTTTTCCAGGCCTTATGGGCTGCCCCAGGGCATCTGTCTCCCTGCCGGTCCCGCGGGGATACCGGATAGCGACAGGACCTTTGTGCTCCATAACCGCATACTCCAGCATCATTTCCAGTTCGCTTGGCGACGCGGGCGCCATGAGTGTAAAGTTTGGCATCGTCTTTATATATGCTATATCATAAATACCCTGGTGGGTTTCGCCGTCCTCCCCCACAACTCCTGCCCGGTCTATGGCAAAAACCACATGGAGGTTCTGCAGGGCAACGTCATGGAGCATCTGGTCATATGCGCGCTGGAGGAACGTGGAGTAGATCGCCACGACAGGTATGACTCCTCCCTTGGCGAGTCCTGCGGCAAAGGTTACCGCATGCTGTTCAGCAATACCCACGTCAAAGAAGCGCCTGGGGAATGACTCCCTGAAGCGGTTAAGGCCGGTACCGTCGGGCATGGCGGCTGTAATGGCCACAACACCCGGGTTGCTTTGGGCAATCGCGCAGATCTTTCTGCCAAAGACCTCCGAATAGCTTTCGCCGCCGTTGGATTTCAATTCGCCGGTCTCAACCTCGAAAGGAGCTATGCCATGGAACACATTTGGCTTTTCCTCGGCGTATTTATACCCCTTCCCCTTCAGCGTGCAGACATGGACGAGGACAGGGCCTTTCATGGTCCTGGCATGTTCCAGGACCGTGATCAGTTCCCGCAGATTATGCCCGTCGATGGGGCCGAAATACCTGAAGCCCAAGTCCTCAAAGAACATGGAAGGCACGAGTATACTCTTCATGGCTGCCTTAATGCGATGCAGGAACCTGCGCACATGCCTGCCGGTCTTAGGAAGTCGCCTGTCGATCAGCGACTGGATGGACTCCCTTGTTTTATAGTAGAAAGGTCTCGTGCGAAGCCGGCTCAGGTAACGGGACAGCCCACCCACATTCTGGGCTATGGACATGCCGTTGTCATTGAGGATGATCAAGAGATTGGTCCTGGCATTTCCAGCGTCGTTGAGGGCTTCAAAGGCCATGCCCCCTGTAAGCGCTCCATCACCTATCACGGCCGCCACATAGTAGTTTTCACCCTTAAGGTCCCGGGCCCTGGCCATGCCAAGGGCAGCAGAGATGGAGGTGGAACTGTGGCCTGTGTTGAAGGCATCGAATTCGCTCTCGGCGGATTTCGGGAATCCAGAAAGGCCGTCCATCTGCCTGAGGGTATTAAACCTTTCCTTCCTTCCTGTCAGGATCTTATGGACATAGGTCTGGTGCCCCACATCCCATATGATCCTGTCCCTTGGGGTATCAAAAACACGATGCAGGGCAATGGTCAGTTCCACAACACCGAGATTGGAGGCAATGTGTCCCCCGGTATTTGACACAGTACTTATAAGAAAATCCCGTATTTCACCGCTGAGAGCGTTCAACTCCCGCATGCTCAGCTTTTTCAGATCTTCGGGTCCGGAAACTCTTTTCAATATCTCCGTGGTATGATTATTCCGGCTCAACCAGAACACCCCTGACCTTTTTTTCTCTTGCCGAAACTGAAGCAGGACAGAAACCTGCCTACCCAGAAAACGATATAGTTGCTGTTGTTCATGCCGATATTTTTCGCAAAGGCCTTTCCGCCCACTGTAAACGCAGCTATCAATGCTCCCGTAATGGTTTCTATAACCGAGATATTGCCGCTTGTGGCAAATACCTTGTAAACGATTGAAGTTGCGGCTACACCGCTCACCACGCTGCATATATCGCCAATCACATCATTGCAGAAACTGGACACGCGCGGGGCGTTGCGAAGCAGGACCAGGGACTGCCTGGCCCCCTTTATCTTCTTTGACGCCATGGAATGAAACGGTGTTTCATCGGCTGCCGTGACAGCAATGCCGATAACATCGAATACGACTCCCGCGACGATGATAACCAGCACTACGATGAAGGCAAAGACAGGCTGCGCTGAGCCCAGGAGCCCGGAAGACGCGAAGAGTACCAGCATGGACAGCGCAAAAGAAACGCAGGTAATAAAAATCCCCCATAGAACATGCTTTTTTTCAAAGCCGGCTTTCCTTTTTACCGGAATGTTCTGCCTGGAGGTCTTCTTATACTTATCCAGTTGTTTCATATATTTCTTTTCGGTGTCCGTTTTACCCAAAACAAAAATCCTGCTTTCGGAAAATAATCGAACAATCAAAGCAAAGAGAAACGATAACACGTTTCTCTTGCAATAATCAACAAAAATCAGGATGGCAGTACTCCGAGTAAATTTTGCGTCTTAGGTCAGGCAGGTTTTCCCCAGAGGGTACCGGAACGTCGCCATTCCGGCGGTTTCCCTTTAATCCCGCTGTTGAGAGGTTGCCCTTCTCAAAGCCTGATTGCCACTAAGTACACACTGCAATCCCCGGAATACCTGGATAACAACAGCCTAGGGGTTTTCCCCGGGAGTCTTACCTGGTTCTAGCCTCTTTTGCACGGAAGGTTTCAAGCAGCGATAATGCTCATGTGCCGGCCAGCACATAAACACCTGATCCGCTATCCTCCGGTCCGCACTCAAGGCAGGCTACACTGCTCACAGCACCAAAAGTGATACCGCAAAACAGGTTCTATCCCCCATCGTAGTCAAGATTTTTACTGCACGAAGCAGGCAATCTGTCTCCCACGAATGAGGGTCTCCGCGGTAAAGGGGTCCGCACCTGCATGCCATTGCAGGCTGCCCCAAAACCTTAACTCCCAGCACCGACCCATCACTGGGCGTAACAAGCCGGCACAAGGAACTTCATCGATATGCCCTTTAACGGATTTTTAGGCCCGTCTTCGAACCAGGCAGTACTGACTAGGATACTGCGCCATCCTGATGATCTTGATGATTATTATACATCAAACCGGGGTGTTATGCAAAGGCTATCGCAACCAGGATGCCCAATGCGGCCCCCGCCAACACTTCCACCGGCGTATGCCCTATAAGCTCCTTCAGGTCCTTTTCGGCCCGGAACTCCCTGGTGGAGTTGGCCAGCTTGTTGAGCAGGGCGGCCTGTTTGCCCGCAGCCCTTCTCACCCCCGCCGCGTCGGCCATGACAACCAGCGCAAATATGACTGCAAGGGCAAAAATACCCGACCCGAAGCCATACTGCATCCCCATGATGGTGGCCAGGCAGACCGAAATGGCGCTGTGGGAACTGGGCATTCCCCCCGAGCTTACAAACTTCATAAAATCAATTTTCCTGTTGACCACCAGGCAATGCAGGAATTTGTATAACTGGGCCAGGAACCAGGACAGAACAGGCAGTGTCAAGGCCTTATTGTTAATGATCTCCTCAAAAAAAGTCACTTGCATCTCTCCTGAAAACTAACTGCCGCCATTATGCAAGAACATCATGCGGTCTTTATTTCTCTCTTTCGGCGATATAGGCTGCAGTCCTGGCTAAAAAACCGGCATTCTTCAGGTTCTCCAGGGCTCTGACAGCCTCCCGGACAGTTTCTTCAAGCAGTTCTTTCGCCTTCTTTGCCCCAAGAATGGTCACAAAGGTTGATTTATGTTTTTTTTCATCGCTGCCGGTGCTCTTTCCGGTTACCGCCGCGTCGCCCTCGAGATCCAGAAGGTCATCCTTAATCTGAAAGGCCAGCCCGATATGCCGTCCATAGCGGTCCAGGGCGTCCCAGGTCTTTTCATCAGCCTTGCAGAGCCTGGCCGCCGAAAGGATGCCGGCACGGATCAACGCACCTGTCTTAAGACTGTGCATACGGCACAGGACCTCGTAGGAAACAGGGACATCCTCGGACTCCAGGTCGATTACCTGCCCCGCAACCATGCCCGAGGCTCCCGCGGCTTCCATGATTATGCGCGCCGCTGCAGCTTTTATATGGGGTTCATCCCTGTCGGCAAGCACTTCGTCCAGCATTATCTCACAGGCTGTGTTGAGGAGCGCGTCGCCTGCGAGAACGGCCTTTGCTTCGCCGAAAACCTTGTGATTGGTGGGCTTCCCTCTCCTGAAGTCATCGTTGTCCATGCACGGCAGATCATCATGGATCAGGGAATAAGTATGTATAAGTTCAATGGCGCAGGCAAAGGGCAGGACATCCTCCATGTCGCCCCCAAGCATGTCGCAGACTGCCAGCGACAGCACGGGACGCAGCCTTTTTCCTCCTGCCATGAGGCTGTATCTCATTGCTTCGAAAAGGTTTCTCTCAGGCAGGCCGGGGACGGTTATACGATTTCCGATCCATTCCTCAATTAGGTTCCTGTACCGGTTGTATTCCTGAATATACTCCATCATCCCGCGTCAGGCTCAAAATCGGTTTCCCTGACTCCGTCCTTTCCCTCAACCAGAATGGTGATCTTCTTTTCAATCTCATCCAGCTTCATATTGCACAGGCGAACCAGCCCAATAGCCTTTTCAAAGACCTGTATGGATTCCTCCAGGGGAAGATCCCCTTTCTCTAGCACGGCTATGGCTTTTTCCAGTTCGCCTGCGGCCTCTTCATAGGTAAGGTTCCTGTTTTCCTGGCTATCTTGCATCCCTGTCATACCCCACACTCCATTCACATCTCATTGCCCAACCCTGTCGGGAAAGGCCTCCAGCGCTTCCTCGAACAGCGCCTTGAACCGGCCGTCGGCTACCCTGACCGTTATCCTTTCCCCCGGTTTCATGGTCTGGATGGATTTTACAACGCTGCCATCCGCCTTCTGGACGATGGCATATCCCCGTGACAGTACCGTAAGCGGGCTTAAGGCGTCAAGCCTTCCGGCAAGGCTGCCCAGGGCAGACCGGCGCCTTTCAAGCTTCGACCTGCCTATCAGAATCAGTTCCCGGTGTTTGCCATCCAGTTGCTGCCTCAATGTGTAAATCCTCTCGAAAGGCCGGGCAATGCTCCTTGCGGATGACAGGCCGGCTATCCTTTCCCTCTCCCTCTTCAGCTTCATCAACAGGCTGCTGACCAGGTTCTTCTCATATATCGCGAGCCGCTCCTTTAAAAGCGCCTTTTCCGGGATCACCAGCTCGGCTGCCGCGGAAGGGGTTGGAGCCCTCAGGTCTGCTACGAAATCGGATATGGAAAAATCGGTTTCATGACCTACGGCAGAGATGACCGGTATGCCTGATTCATGGATCGCCCGGGCGAGCCCCTCATCGTTGAAGGGCCAGAGATCCTCGATTGATCCGCCGCCCCTTCCAATTATGATGACATCCACATTCTGCGCTTCATTGAAATACCTGATCCCCCTGATAAGCTGCACCGGTGCTTCCGGCCCCTGGACGGCCGAAGGATAGATGATGACCCGGATGTTTGGGTACCTTCTCTGCAGGATATTCAGCATGTCGCGGATAACTGCCCCTGTGGGCGAGGTGACAATGCCTATGGCACGGGGCAGCCGGGGAATGGGCTTCTTTCGCTCCTGGGCGAACCACCCCAGTGCCTCAAGCTTCTGTTTCAGTTGCTCAAAAGCCAGGTACAGGCTCCCCGTCCCATCGGGCTGCATGTCCTCCGCATATAGCTGATAGGTGCCGCCGGGGGCGTACACCGAAACATATCCCCTGACTATGACCTTCATGCCCTCCTCTGGCATGAACTTCATGCGGGCGTTGTAGGTCCGGAACATTACGCATCTGATTACTGCGTCCTGATCCTTCAGGGAAAAATACATGTGGCCGGAACTGTGAAGCTTGAAATTGGAAATCTCACCTGTGACACATAAGTTTGAAAGCAGCATGTCGCTGTCGATCATCTGCTTGATATATGCTGTAAGCTCCCTTACCGTAAGGCTATTCGTGTTCATTGGGTTCCCCGGTTTCCTGGGAGAACTCACTCCAAACCTTTCCCAAAACGCCATTCACAAAGGTTTTGGACTGTTCTCCGCTGTATTTCTTAGCCAATTCCACAGCCTCGTTTATCGATACGTTTACAGGGATGTCCTTCCGCCAGCGCATTTCGTATATGCAGAGCCTCATGATGGCCAGGTCCACCTTGGGCATCCTGGAAATGGTCCAGCCCTTCGCATGGCGCGAGATAATGCCGTCGATCTCATCCTGCCTGTTTACGGCGCCCTTGACAACATCCTCGATGTATTCGCGCTCAGGCGATTCCAGGATCGCCTCTTCTTCCATATATGTCTGTATTTGACCGTCAAGATCGTCCTTGCGGATCTGTACCTGATATAGCAGTTTCATCGCATGTTCGCGTGCTTGTCGTCTTCCCAACACTGTTTCCTCCAACACTCATGCCATTGGCAAATATGAAGTGATACATGCCGCGGTTTACCCGCTGAAAGCCTCAGGGATATTATAGCATATCATGCCTGGCTTTATGGAGATTCTTTCCTGGCTATATAAAAGATCCTCTCTTCTTCCGGCGAAGGGGGACTGAAGCTAAGGTTCCCGAACCTGCCGAGCAGTTCCATACTCGCCTTTTCAAGGGCATCAGCGATCTCTTCGTCGGACCAGGCACGCTCAATATGCGTTTCATCAAACCGCGCGTACAAACCATTACCAGTCTTCCGGAAGAAGGTAAGCTCAAAGGTGCTCAGCCTGCGGGACGGGTCGTATGTATTGTGCCAAATCCATGATATGTCGTCATCCAGTTCGTAAAAGGTGTTCTGCCCCAATATACCCGACAGCTTGTACTCGCTGTTGATATCGAAAATAAAGAGTCCGCCCGGATTAAGATACATGCGGACCAGCCCGAAAACACGCTCCAGGTCAGTTCTATCGGTAATGTAATTCATGGAGTCAAGCATGCATATCACTGCATCAACCGTGCCATAAAGCTCGAAGCTTCGCATGTCCTGGTTGATGAAAAGAATATCGAGCCCGCGACTTAAGGACTTCTCTTTTGCTATGGACAGCATGTCGCAGGATATATCCAGGCCGATCATGTCGTATCCCCTTTTGGCCATTTCGATGGCCAGGCTGCCAGTGCCGCATGCCAGCTCCAGTACCAGCCGGGGTTTATCCCCGAATTTAAGAAAGGCTGATTCCAGATAATCAGCCCATTTCCCGTACTCAATATCCCGCGTCAGCCTGTCGTAGACCTCGGCAAAACCCTCGTACATCCCATCACCCTGCCTGTGTCGATTTCTTTTTCCTGGACAGTATGCCCCCTATACGGCCTGTTTCTTTCGGGCTCAGGCTTTTCCATCCGTGTTCCCTGATCTTGTCGTATAAACCCAGCTCCTTTGCTATTTCAAGTTTGAGCTGTTCATCCTTCTTCGTCATTCCAATCACCCCATGGGATATTATGGCCTGCCATAACCAAGGGTATTCAGCCATGGCGTCCAATATATGCAGGGATCAGCGAATCTGTTTCCTGACCTCGGCAATGGCAGCCTGGAGCTGGTTGTCCTTCTCGGCGGGGATATCGTCCAGGGATGTGTTTTTGAATTCCTCGTCAAGCACGACCTCTATATCCGGCTCAACCCCTCCCGCATCCTGGATGCTCACGCCCGATGGGGTAAAATACCTGGCAATGGTATATTTCAATCCTGCACCATTGATGAAACGCATGTCAATCTGCTGGACCAGGCCCTTTCCAAAGGATTTGGTCCCTACGATGACGGCCTTACCGTAGTCCTTCAGCGCCCCGGACATGATCTCGGAAGCGCTGGCGCTGTAGCCGTTAATAATGACACTCATTGGAATATCCACATGGTTGCTGTCGGAAACCTCTTCACGCCTGCCGCCAAACCTGTCTTCCACGTAGACGATCAGCCCTTTTGGAAGAAGCATGTCGCAGATCTTTACCACCTCATGGTAATCTCCCCCGGGATTGTCCCTGAGGTCGATAACCAGTCCCTTCATCCCCTGGGCCAAAAGGCTGTTCATATGGTTCCGGAAATCCTGGGAAATGTCATTATCAAACTGCTTGATGCGGATGTATCCGATTTTGTCATCCAGCATCCTGCTGGAGATATAGGAAACATTTATGGTCTGCCTGGTTATGTCAAAGTCTATATAATCCATTATATCCTCGCGGAAAACCGTGATTTTGACCACAGTTCCGGGAGGGCCCTTTATTTTCTTGACTATGATGTCTGCGTCCCTGATGGCGGTTACATCCTCCCCGTCAACCTTTACGATCTTGTCGCCCTTCTTGATGCCAACTTCCTTTGCGGGCGTATCCGGAAAAACCTCGGACACGGTCAGAAGGTAATTCTCATCCATGCTGACCAGGACGCCTATGCCCTGGTAATTGCCCGAAGACTCTTCCATGAACTGCTTCATTTCCTCGGGGTTATAATAAACGGTATAGGGATCGTCCACCCCTTCCGCCAGGCCTTTTATGGCCCTCTCCAGCAGGGCGTTTACGTCAACAGGCTTGTAATACCTGCTCATAAGCAGATCCTTTACCCGGTTGAATGCCTCGATATTCTCTATATCAACCTCGTCCTCATCGAAGAACAGGGCATACTGTTGCCTGAACCAGCCTGAAATGGGGCGCGCCAGAACGTTCTCCCATGAAACAAGCGTCCCCACAGAAACAAAATAGCCGGCGAAAAAGGACAGCGCC
This sequence comes from Clostridiaceae bacterium, assembly GCA_012719645.1. Taxonomy (GTDB): domain Bacteria; phylum Bacillota; class Clostridia; order DSM-8532; family DSM-8532; genus Thermoclostridium_A. The sequence goes on along the minus strand of JAAXZX010000004.1, from coordinate 43,577 downwards.
GAACATATCAGAATGATTGCTGTTATTTTTATAATCAATGATTTGTCTTTCATGCCGCATCCCTTTCCGTATCCAAAGTCCCGACGCCTGCCTTTCGGGGCTGCAAGGGCCTCCATTCTACATCCTATGAAGCCTTCGGACCGTTCATGTATTCAATTAAAAAGGATACCCAAACGGATATCCTTTAGTCAATTCCAAAGTTTCCGAGCTTACTTGGGTGAAACGTACTGCAGCGGATCAACGCTTTCCCCGTTCTTTTTCACCGTAAAATGCAGGTGGGGTCCCGTAGACAATCCGGTGCTTCCAACTTTCGCGATGACATCGCCTGCCGCCACCACCTGGCCTTCCTTAACCAGGAGGCCGCCTTGCATGATGTGAAGATACAGGGTGGCTATTCCACCGCCGTGGTCAATGATTATGGTATTCCCGCCACCACCGCTGCGCCATCCTGACCATATGACCTTTCCGCTGGCAGCGGCATGGATATATGTACCCTGGGGAGCGCCTATATCAATTCCGCTGTGGAACCTGTACACCTTAAGGATCGGGTGCAGCCTGTTCCCGAAGTATGAGGATATCTTCGTATAGCCGGGAAGAGGCCACTGCATGGGGCCACCGGTATATTTCCCGGTGGACATCAGCTTCTTGATGAGTTCCCCTAATTCCTTGTCTTCCTTCTCAAGCTGGTCTTCCTGTTTTGCTATCCTTGCCAGCGTCTGCTCGTCGGTCTTAATCCTTTCCTCTGCCTGGGAACGGGACACCTCAAGTTCATGGAGCTCTTGCAGGCTTCTTTCCAACTGTTCCTGCGCGTTCTGCTCCTCCTGCTCCTTGAGTGCCTTGAGTTCCTCTATTTCCTGCTTTTTTTTCATGATGCTGTCCATCAGGTCCTGGTCAGCTTGCGAAACAACTTCCATGGTATGCAGGCAACGGAAGAAATCTTCAATATCTTTGCACTGGGCGAGTTCACTTTCGTCCGCGCCTATCCTGGAACGTATGTACAGCACTACGAACCTGTCCTGGAACAGCTTCAGCTGCCGGTCATATTCAGCCTGTGCATCCCGGATGGCCTGCTCCAGGGTCTGGATGGCACTCTCGATTTCCCTGATCTTTTCCTCAATCTGTGCCTTTTCGTATCCCTTGGCTTCAAGATCGGCGATTATACTGTCACGAACCTGCTTGTTGTTGATCAGGTTTTGGGATACCTGTTTTTTTTGCTGCTCAAGCGATTTCTTTTCATTCTGGAGCCTTTTCTGTTCTGCTTTGGCTTCATCCAGAGTGCTGGCCCCCCTGGCTGTCAGTCCAAATGCTGCTGTAAGACAAATTGCCAGGACAAAAGCCAGTATTCTTTTCGTCATATGTACTCGCCTCCGCTTGAAGGTTTAAATTGCACTTCAATTGTGCAAATTACGTAACCTGCAAGTTGAATATATCATTTTTCTGGCAGTATGACAATGTTTTCATGCTATTTTGGTGAATAAAAAGCATCCTGGGAACAATGGGACAGCTTTATACGTCCAGGTGCTTCTTCACCGACATAAAACTTCCAATAACTCCAATAGTCATTCCGAATATAATATTTACCACCAAAATCCTGATCGCAAACTGGTCAAACTTCATCAGTTCCAGGTTCGTGATCATGATGCTGGAAAACAGGTTGTTCAAACCGTCCACGATCCAGCCATAGGCCTGGGATGTCAGAAGGTAGGCAAGCAGCGCTCCCAAAAGCCCGATGATCATGCCTTCAATGATAAACGGGAAGCGGATGAACCAGTCATTGGCCCCAACATACTTCATGATCTCTATTTCCTTCCTCCTGGCGAAAACCGTAAGGCGGATGGTATTGGAGATCAGGAGGATGGATATGACCATAAGTACCACAAGGACGAATATGGCTGCATAGTTGAAAACCCGGACGATCCCGGTAATTCTTTCAAGTTCCTGCTTGGGGTAGGTTATCCATTTGGGGTTGACACCGCTTAGAAGCTTCAGTTTCGCGATAAACTGGTCGCTGTCGTTGGGGTTGGCAAGGGTAACAAAATACCCCTCTGAAAAGTTATCAGGAGTCAGCCCTTCCATAAGCGATTCGTTCTGCAGGTTTTTTTTCGCGTTTTCATAAGCCTGCTCCCTGGATTCATACTCGTATGCGGTAACCACGCCCGTAGCCCTGCAGTTTTCAATGAATATGGCCACCTCTTCCTGCTCCAGCCGCGTGGTTTCAACTCTCAGGTAGAACTTGACCTGCAGATCGCGTTTTTTTGCCTCCAGGTTGGTTATCACGTTGACTATGATTAAAAGAACCAGCCCAAGAATAAAAAGGGTGGTGGTTATCGTTACCATGGATGCGGCGGACATCAGTTTATTCTTGTAAACATTTGCCGCGCCTTCTCTTGTCAGCAGTCTGAGCGTTCTAATCTTCATTTGTATACTGACCTCTCTTCACATCACTTACAAGTTCGCCCCTGTCCAACATGATGACACGTTTCTTCATGGCGTCCACGATGCTTTTTTCATGGGTGGCGACTATGACCGTTGTGCCCCGCTGGTTGATTTCGTCCAAAAGGTCCATGATTTCAAGGGATGTTTTCGGATCGAGATTGCCGGTAGGCTCGTCAGCAATAAGGACGGCAGGGTTGTTGACCAGGGCGCGTGCCAGGACGACCCTTTGCTGCTCACCACCGGACAGTTGGCCTGGATAGGCCTTTGCTTTCTTGCTTAAGCCCACAAGCCCAAGGGCCAGCGGAACCTGCCTCCTGATCTCACGGGGCAGGGCTTCGACGATCTGCATGGCAAAAGCCACATTCTCATAGGCTGTTTTGTTGGGAAGCAGGCGGAAATCCTGAAAGACAACGCCCAGGCTGCGCCTGAGATATGGAATCTCTGACCTGGGCATATTATGTACGCTGTATCCGTTTACATACACTTCCCCCTCGGTCGGGGTTTCTTCGTGCATGATCAGTTTCAGAAATGTCGATTTGCCTGAGCCGCTGGCGCCTATAACGAAAACAAATTCTCCCTTTTCGATGCTCAAAGTGATGTTTTTAACGCCAACAGCACCGTTTGAGTAAATCTTCGTAGTGTCTACAAACTTTATCAAAAGTATCCCCCCACGGTCTGGGATGGCTTTTTATTTGGATACTTCGTCAAGATAACGCTTGACCATCATGGCCACCTTGAAATAGATAGCGTCGTCAAAATTTCTTAAATCCATCCCGGTTATTTTCTGAATCTTGTCAAGGCGATAGACCAGGGTATTCCTATGTATGAAAAGCTGACGCGAGGTTTCACTCACATTTAGATTGTTCTCAAAAAATTTCTGGATGGTCATCATGGTCTCGGAGTCTATGGTTTCCAGGACTCCCTCCTTGAAGACCTCATTGAGAAACAGGCGGCAGAGCGTAGTAGGAAGTTGATAGATCAGGCGGCCTATTCCCAGGTTGTTGTAGTCAACAATATTCTTATCAGCCTCAAAAATCTGGCCGATCTTCAGGGCTGTCTGGGCATCCTTGTAGGACCTCGCCACATCCTTGAGGGAGTCGGCCACGGTTCCTATGCCGATACTGGCCTTGATCATGAGCTCGCTGCTCAAGGTATCGATGATAATACGCGCCTTCTTGTGGATTTCATCGCTTTCCTCACGCTCTTTGAGCTCTTTCACAAGAACCGTGTTCTGGTCATCCAGAAGTATGATATAGTCTCTCGTATTGTTTGGAAAAAGGCTTTGGATAATGTTGTAGGCGTACAGTTCACGGGTTTTCTCGGTCCGGATCAGGTAGACGATTCTCCTGGACTCGGTCTTGATCCTCAGTTCTTTCGCCCTGATGGTGATATCCCCGGGCAGGATATTGCCCAGCAGGATATTCTTCATGAAATTGTTGCGGTCATACTTTTCATCATAGTAGAGCTTGGCATTTTCAAGGCTTATTGCAATCAGTTCGGCATACTTCTTCCTGTCCGGATGATCGCTCACAAGGTACAACACAAAGTCCAGCCGGCCGTTGATCTCTATCTTTTTCATCACCAGGCCGGGCTTTTCAATGTACATTGCGTTGGACGTAAGAAAATCGGAGCATTGATCGTGGATCATCCCGATTTCTTCTTCAATGGTGCTCGCGATGACAGTGCCGTTTCCGTCAGTAATGCCAAAATCGTTACCAATGGTTTCACGAATTTTTGATATAACGGACTGAAACACTTTGAATGCCAACTGGATTACCCCACCTTACCCACTAAGATTCATGTTACATTATACAACAATTTATTCTTCCCATACAATGCTTTCATGCCAATTTACCGTTTCCGGCGCGATAAAAATGGCGAAAATCAGTCATTCACCAGCACGCACTCCGAGAATACGGTTTTTATGGTATTCAGTAATTCCTTGTTTTTAAATTTATCGGCATTATGGATAAAAATCCTAATGGGAGCGCAGGTAAGCAGGAATCCAATCATAAAGTCATCATCATGGATGACTGGCCGGCCTTTCTCGATGCCGTAACTACTTGTGATTTCATCAGGTATTTCAAATGGGCCTGTGCCCTCAATCCTGTAGGAGCCATCGCTTTGGGCAAAAACATGCAGTTCGGGGACTTTCGGGCACTGCATGCGGATGAATGTGGTCAGGAGGCTTATATACTCTTCATACTGCTTTTCGACAAAGTACTGCCTGATAGCCCGGTCTACCTCTGCCTCAAGCTTCTTTACATAATCACCCAGCCTGAAGGTGATGAAACCGTCCAGGGTAAGGTTGCGGGAGGTTTTCAGATACTCCGAGATCTTGTCGGAAATGAGCCTGCGCCTGTCGCTTATATGTTTTTCGGCGGTATTTTCGGGATACAGGATTTTGCAGGCAATGCGGCTTATCTCATCCAGGTCGCTCTTCGGCAGCCCGTCACAGATGCGGTTGATGATCCTTGACAGGATATCCTTCTCATAGGACTTTAGGATATAATCGGCAAGGGAATCCGAAAGCTGGCGGATCATGCAGGAGTATCTCCTGCCGTTTCTTCTCAGGTATCCCCCTACAATAATGACAATGCTGTTTTCCTCATATCGGATCCGAACTCCCTGCAAGGCTTTCGGGGCCATTCTTTTCTCGATGTAATGGGCCAATCCTTTACTGTCCTTCATGTAGTCAACCCTGAAGGATGGCATTCTCTCACATCCTTTCAGGTGTAGTATATGTAGCCCTTATTGTCCGTTATACGGTACATAAAGGTATAAGGCTGCCCAGATCCCGGACAGCGCCCGCGCCAAGCGTTACGGGCGTTATGCCATGTTTTTGAAGGAACGAAAGGATGGATTCGGCGCTCTCAAGGGTATCCATATCACCGCATATTGCCAGTTTCTTTCCTGAAACAAGGCCGGTTGAACCCCCTATGAAACCATAAGCATAACCGGTGATGGATATGGATTTCTGCGGCGGAATCAGAAGAACGTCTATATTATTTGCACGGGCGGCACTGCAGATACCAGGGTCGGATGTTATTACGGCGTTTTCGTTAAGGATGCATACAGAGCATTTCGCGTAGCCCTGGTTCACATGGGATATTGTTTTGCCGGTTTTTTTCAGCCACCCGAGAACAACCGGGTCGGCATACCTGGTGTTCAGAAATGCATGGCGGCCTATAACGGCCACATTATACGGAATATCCCAGGGATAGCTTCCGGCGGGCGATTTTTCACCTGGCACCAAAAGGAATCCAAGGGCTCTGAGGCGTTCCGCAGTTTCGTGATGGAGGTCGGGGGCATGGATTATAACCCCTTCGGCGGGTATGACCATCTGCATATCCGGATGGCTCCTTACCGGGGCGGGAAGGCCTGCCAGATCCATGACCGGAATTACTGTGGGTACAAGTTTCCTGAGGAGGCTCAGCATCCCGTCGGGCATGTTATGGGATACGAGCATGGCAGTCACTGGACTTCCAGGAATATAAGGAATGTTAAGCGGTTTCACCCATCGGCACCCCTTGCTGGCTTACTTCCGGGTTTCCCGGCGGATAGTGGGACTGCTTTCACATTTGTAACGCCCCATGCATATTTTATTACATCCGCACCTTCTCTTTGCCTGCCGGCAGCCTGTGCGGTTCTGATATACCGCGCCCGCCGGATTTCTCCGGTGGGCGCGGTTGAAGCTTTATTCCACGTTATCCAGTATGTTCTTAAGCTCGCCTACAAACTCAAGGGGAATGGCAAGCCCTTTCTGGCTCGGACGGAACTCATCGCTCTGGCCGTCATACCAGAAGGTTCGAATATCAACATACTCCCTTCCGTTCTTGCTGACACGCTTTATGTGGATCTCCTCACGGCTGTTTTTTACAAACTTGCCCAGTAAAACCTCTTGATCCCAGAAACTTGCCATAGCTTTTGCCTCCCTTTCTTTACAGCACATATAAACCTGATAATTTAAAAACGCTAATATTATACCACACAAAAACCCGCTCTTCACAAGACCTTGCAAAATCATGCAGGAAATGCCGCAATTTCCCGCCGATTCAACCGGAAACGGTCATCGCAGCCCATCCGTTATGATTTACAAGTATTGCAGCGCATTAATTCTGTTTTGTCTGTACAGAATAAATGAATGAAGGCGTAGAACGCGCCCGAAATTATTGTAAAGGAGTCGGGAGTATGAGAACACCATTTGACAGAATAGCGCTCTTACTGGTCATCATAGGTGCTCTTAACTGGCTGCTGGTAGGCCTTTTTCAATACGACCTGGTAGCAGGCATATTTGGAACGGCGACCCTTGGAAGCAGAATAGTATACTCTCTTGTGGGAGTTGCGGGGCTTTATTCCATCAGTCTGCTATTCAGAGACGCACCTGCCGTGGAATGACCTTTACACAATCAGTTTTATTTGGGCATGGCTGCTTTGCGGCGCTTTGCAGCCATTGCCGGATCAGCATGCTGTCCCTTCAGGGACAGCTATGTTTTTCAAATTGCTGCTTTCAGACACACCCTGTATGCTCAGTTCTATAATCACTGAAAAATTGACGCTTGAATCGAATTCTATATTGGAAACAGACAACCCGTATGCTGTAAGGGCATCATTAACATCCTTCATCATACGGGTTTTGGCAATCTCGCTTACAATGGTATCCATAGATCTCTCCCGGATAAGGATTCACGGATACCATTATAATACATTTCCCGGTCTTATTTCATTATCATTATCTCAATGCGCCTGTTCCGCTGCCGCCCTTCGGGGGTGCTGTTATCCGCAATGGGCCGGAACTCCCCGTTGCCGGTAGCTGTGAACTTCACCGGATCCAGCCCCAGGGTTTCGGTGAAATACCTGACTACCGTGGTGGCGCGGGCCGTCGAAAGCTCCCAGTTGGACCTGAACAGGGGCGTGTTTATGGGAACATTATCGGTATGCCCCGATACCAGGATCTCATTATCCATGTTTTTCAGGATCTCGGCCATCTGTTCAAGCACGGGATATGCTTCGGGCCTTATTTCGGCCCTTCCTGAATCAAAAAAGAGTTCTGATTCAAGGCGTACTATAATGAAGTCCTTCTCCTCGATGATTTCCACCTTGTCGCCTATGCCCTGCTGCTCCACGGCCTCTCGTAATTCCTCTTTGGCGATATCCATCTCCATTTCGTAAATCTGCCTCTGGGCATCAATGACCATTTCCTCGGCGCTCTCTATGTATTTCTCATTCTGCTCAGGCAGGTTCTTATTGCTGGGATTGACGAAATCAACGGTAATAATGCTCTTTCCGCTGGAATCCAGGATGGAATCCCCAGTGCTCAGGTTCAGCAGCGAATTGGACAGGGATTTGGCGACATCGGTAAACTTGGCCTTATCGACTGTCGACATGGCAAAGAGCATGATAAAAAAGGTCAGCAGCAGCGTGACCATATCACTGTAGGTGGTCATCCATTCCGGTGCACCCGAAGAATCTTCCTGGTTCTTTTTACCTCTGGCCAAGGATCAACTCACCCCAATCCTGTTGAACATGTCAAAACCTGCTGCCGTGTGCTGTGCCAAAACCAGCTGCTTTCCAGTACGTCAGGCAACAGCCTGGAGGTATTACTCCTGGATTGTTCCCATCTCTCTTTCGGTTCCTCTATCCTTTTCTCTTTCCCTGATAACCATGCTTTCATACTGCAGCTTCTGATCAGGAGAAAGGAATGTCTTCAGTTTATGCTCCATCAAACGCGGGTTTTCACCTGACTGGATGGACAGGATGCCTTCCATGATCATCTCCCTCATCCTGATCTCCTCCGCGCTGCTTCCCTGCAATTTGGTTGCAATCGGGTTGCATATGAAGTTTGCCAGAACGCTTCCGTAAAAGGTGGTGATGATCGCGAGGGCCATCGCGGGCCCGATGTTTGACGGGTCATCCATGCCCTTGAGCAGGTTTACAAGTCCCATCAGCGTACCGATCATACCCCAGGACGGGAACTGTGCTGCCAGTGTTTTGAAGAAGGCCTGTACAACGCTGTGCCGTACCACCATACTGTCTATTTCAAACTGCATGGATGTCTTGACCATTTCAGCTTCAATACCGTCCACAACCAGTTCCAGGGCTTTTTTCAGGTAATCGTCCTTTATGTCTTCCTGTGCGGATTCCAGCGCCAGCAAGCCTTCCCTGCGCGCTTTCTGGGAAAGCTCAACCAAAAGTTGAATGGTTTGAAAGGGATCAAACCTGGGCGGTTTGAAGACAAGAGGTATTGCCTTCAGCGCCTTTATGGTATCAGAGAGCGGAAAAGACATTATTGTGCATGCCAGTCCGCCTCCAAACGTAACGGCTATGGAACCTGCGTCAATAAAGGACGAGATCTCACCGCCGCTTAAAATACCATAGGCTACGCATGCTATGCCCAGAACCATCCCGAATATTGTTGCGAGATCCATTACATCACCAGCTTTAGCTCTTTCTCTTGCGTACAGCAAACAGGATTCAAATTATTAATCGGCATCTTGGTTCTTTATGCTTATACTCATTAATTACCAACAGAGAGGCAGGAGAAAACGGGTACGGCGCAGCTGAAAGATTACTGTTGCATTTTTATACATTTGAATGTATAATAATACAATCAGGAATCACATTGTGCTTAACAGGCCGGATTAACCGGTTTCCGGCGAGACTTGCAGCGTTATGCGGAAAGGAATGGTTGACAATGGTAAAACATCTTTTATGCTTAGCCGACTGGACAAGCGAAGAGATCCTGGAGACACTGTCCATGGCCGAGAAACTGAAATACGAGAATAAAAACGGCATCAGGCACAACCATCTTCTGAAGGGAAAAACCCTGGGTCTGATCTTCTCCAAGGCCTCAACCCGCACCAGGGTATCTTTTGAGGTGGCCATGTACCAGTTGGGAGGATACTCCCTCTTCCTCAGCGCCAATGATATCCAGCTGGGCAGGGGCGAAACCATGGCCGACACGGCAAAAACCCTGTCCCGTTACATAGACGGTATCATGATCAGAACATACAGGCAGAGCGATGTGGAAACCCTCGCTGAGTGCGGTACAATTCCCGTTATAAACGGCCTGACAGACAGCTATCATCCCTGCCAGGTGCTGGCCGACCTTCAGACTGTCAAGGAGAAAAAGGGCAAGTTCAAGGGCCTGAAGCTGGCCTACCTCGGTGACGGGAATAATGTAGCCAACTCCCTTCTCATCGGCTGCGCCAAGGTTGGAATGGACATAACCGCGGCAACCCCGGAAGGCTATTCCTGCGATCCCGTCGCAATAAGCAGAGCCCAGGAAGCAGCCGCCGAAACCGGCGCAAAGGTAGTGCTCACGACCGATCCCATTGAAGCCGCAAAGGATGCGGATGTCGTATATACCGATACCTGGGTCAGCATGGGTATGGAGGAAGAAAAGGAAAAACGCGTGCAGGCATTCATGCCCTACCAGGTTAACGACGAACTGTTCTCCAAAGCCAGGCCGGATGCCCTGTTCATGCACTGTCTCCCCGCTTACAGGGGATATGAGGTGACCGATTCGGTTATTGACGGCAGCCGTTCCATCGTGTTCGATCAGGCAGAGAACAGGCTCCACGCCCAAAAAGCGGTACTGGTCAAGCTGATGGGCTGATCCGGGCACAAGGAGACATGAGCCATGCTTTATTCGTTCGTAATCAGGCGGGCTGTGGAATCAGACGCAGCCCCCGTCTTTTCCATTCTGCAGCAGGCATTCCAGGAGTATGGCAGGACCATCGGGCAGACCCGTCTTGATGCCCTTCAGGAAACGGTCGACGACATCAGGCGGGCAATAGCCGAAAAGACGGTCCTTATCGCAGAAATGGACAATGAGGCTGTGGGAACCTTAAGGCTGGATATACAAGGTGACATGGCCTATTTGAGCCGTTTTGCGGTTTGCTGCAACAATCGCGGCATCGGGATCGGCGAAGCCCTGATTAATGCCGCAGGCAAGTACCTGATTTCACAGGGTGTGCGGGAAGTCACCCTGCACACCGCATCCAGGCATACTGCTCTCATGCGCTTTTACTATGGCCTGGGCTTCTTTGTCGAAGCTGTTGAAACCGACAGGGGATATCTCCGGGCAAGGCTTAAAAAAGAACTCATTTCAGTATCATGATAAAAGTGCCGATTGTAATGAATATGCCGCCCAGGATTGTTTTTACATTTGGCGCCTCGTTCAGAATTATAAAAGCAAGCACCATGGTGATGACAACACTGAATTTATCCACCGGAACGACCTTTGAAGCCTCTCCTATCTGAAGCGCCTTGTAATAGCAAAGCCAGGACAATCCTGTGGCAATACCCGATAAGGCCAGGAACAACCAGCTTTTTTTGCTGATGTCGGCTATCTGGTTCTGGATTCCCGTTACAAAAACTATTACCCATGCCATCACAAGTACAACTGCCGTGCGTATGGCAGTTGCCAGATTGGAGTTAATTCCCTCAATTCCTATCTTGGCGAGTATGGATGTCAGGGCGGCAAATACCGCCGACAACAGGGCATATAAAAACCACATGCCAATTCCTCCTCAGCTTTGTAAGAATATAGTGATTTCCGATGAGTATGCAGGCTGCTTCTGCCGTCAGTAAATATCTCCAAAAGAGTTTTCGGCCGATTTTAGCCGTTAGTGTATATTTACCCGCCAATGACCTTGCTATGAGAGTCCGACGGGTTCCTGTCATACGCGTCTGCCCGGTCTGACAGTTGGAAGTATGCAAAAAGGACAGTCCCCATGACATTAAAGTATACCAGTAGAACCGTCCCCGCGGCATGCCTTCCCGTGGCATGCTTTATTTTTCATCGGAGTGCAGCGGTTGAAATCCCTCGCCCAGCACTTCCCGTACATCGCTCAATAAAACGAAGGCGTTGGGATCGCACTGCTTCACGATCTCCTTGACCTTGGGCATTTCCTGCTTCTTCACAACGCACAGCAGGACAGTTTTATCCGCCCTGCTGTACATACCGATTCCCTTAAGGCCGGTCACGCCCCTGTCCACATCCTTCAGGAGACGCCCGGCTATTTCTTCGGGGCGCTCCGATATGATCATCAGGCTTTTCGCGAAATGGAAGCCCTCGATATATGCATCTATGGTCTTTGTGGAAAGATAAAGGCTGATGGAAGCATAGAGCCCGAGCTTGACGCTCCTGAAAACGATCGTGGCAAAAAGGATGACAAAGCCGTCCAGGATCAGCAGCAGTTCGCCAAGGGACAATCGCGGAAAGAACTTCCTTAACACCGAAGCTGCAAGGTCGGTACCGCCGGTGGAAGCACCTTCCTTATGGACCATTCCCAGGCCCAGGCCCATGATAAGGCCTCCCACCAGGGCATTCAGAAGCAGGTCAGGGGCAGCCATGGAACTGTCAAACCTGACGAGGTAATCGGTAACCAGCGTTTCTGCAAAGGGCGCCGTGGCATCCACCAGTACCGAAAGAACAATTGTCCCGAACAGGGAGCGTATGAAGAATCTCTTCCCCTTGCTCTTATATCCTCCAAGGAACAGCGGGATATTTAACGCCAGCATCATGGCGCCCACCGGGACAGCCTTGTTGAAGACATAATACAGCACGGTTGATAAGCCGGATATTCCTCCCGGAGCCAGTTTGAATGGTATAAGAAATACATTCATGGCAAACGTAACCACCACGCACCCCAGCGCGATGAGGATGTATGACCTGGTTTTTTCAGCTGAAAACCTGCTCATATGCCATTCCCCTTACCGATACTATCATTTCACCGAACCAGCAGCCCCATGCAGGAATGTTCGACAGGCTTAACCGGCCATTCTCCTGCAGGATAATAAAAAACCGGGTCAATACCCGGCTTTCTATTTGATTCCGTATTTCTTCTTGAACTTATCAACACGTCCACCGGTATCTACAAGCTTTTGCTTCCCAGTAAAGAAGGGATGGCACTGGGAGCAGATTTCGACACGCAGCTCCGGCTTTGTGGAACCTGTCTCAAAGGTTTCACCGCATGCACAGCGGACAGTTGCCTTTGTATACTTAGGATGGATACCTTCCCGCATGGTCTTTCACCTCGCTCACATCTTGCTTCTTTATCAAAACCGTTATCGTTGCGACCCTTAAAAAAGCGCCGAATGATATTCTACCACATCATACGGGGGATTGCAAGAATCCTTATGGCAAATTACAGGGCGCCATAGTTGTTGTTCTCCTTCTGCAGCAGGGCGGTATTTATGCCGCTGACAAACTCCTCATTGGTTTTTGTCTTCAGGAGCCTGCTTATGATAAGCTCGGTGACCTCGGCCGTCCCGAGATTGCTCATGGCTTTCCTGATGGTCCAGATACCATCAAGTTCGCGCTGTGTGAGCAGAAGCTCTTCACGCCTGGTTCCCGAACGGTAGATGTCGATGGCCGGGAAGATTCGTTTTTCGGAAAGCTTCCTGTCAAGGTGGAGCTCCAGGTTGCCGGTTCCCTTGAACTCTTCATAGATGACATCATCCATGCGGCTGCCCGTATCTATGAGCGCCGTGGCTATAATGGTCAGGCTTCCGCCGTTTTCAATATTCCTGGCAGAACCGAAGAAACGCTTTGGCTTGTGAAGCGCGCCAGGATCAAGTCCGCCTGACAGGGTCCTTCCCGTAGGCGGAATGGTCAGGTTGTATGCCCTGGCAAGGCGCGTAATACTGTCGAGGAGGATTACCACATCCCGATGATGCTCAACAAGCCTCTGGGCTCTCTCCAGCACCATCTCGGCGACCTTGATATGGTGCTCGGGCAGTTCATCGAAGGTGGAGTAAACCACATCACCCTTGATGGAACGCTGCATATCGGTCACTTCTTCAGGACGCTCGTCAATGAGAAGCACAATGACCTCTATCTCCGGGTGCTTGAGGGTAATGGCGTTTGCAATCTTTTTCAGCAGTATGGTTTTACCGGCTTTGGGCGGAGAAACGATGAGTCCGCGCTGGCCCTTGCCGATGGGGGCTATCAGGTCGATCAGGCGGGTGGAAAGTTCCTTTGGATCAGATTCCAGCGTGATTCTTTCGTCGGGATAGATAGGAGTCAGCTGGTCAAACGGTTTTCTTTTCAGGGCGGCTTCCGGGGGGTCGTCATTGACCGAGGTAACGTACAATAAAGCCTGGAACTTCTCCCCGTCCTTCTGGATACGTCCCTTGCCGACTATCTTATCCCCGGTTTTCAGATTGAAACGCCTGATCTGGGAGGGTGAAACATAGATATCCTTGGGTCCTGACAGGTAATTATGACCCCTGAGAAAACCATATCCGTCCGGGAGAACTTCAAGAATTCCCGATACCGGATTATCGCTTTCAAGCTTGGAAAGGTCCTTGGTCCTGGCAATTCTGACATAACGGCTCTCCCTGGCCGCTTCACCATCTATCGCGCCTTCTTCCCTGTCTTTTTCCATCTCCGGGATTTCTTCCGCAGGCCCTGCAGCAGCTTTTGCCGCGTCGGCATACACCTGGGAATCGGCCATATCAGGGGAAAGCCCCTCGATATAAGGCTCGGTTGTCATTGAAACCTCCGGGCCGGAATCCGGTTTCTTGATCTCTGCAACTTTTTTGATATGAATCCGGGATGGCTTTTTGGATGTTTGTTCTTCTATATTATCCTCGGATGGGATTTCTGCTTCTGCAGGAGAAATGGGAGGTGGAACTGGTTCTTCAGAAGGATACTCTGCTCTGGTTCCTGCCTGAACGGTTGCCGTCGCAGGCGCTTCTGAGGATTCGGGCTGACCAGCCGTATCTTTCGCTTCCTCATCTGTCCGGGCTTTTTTAGGCCTGCCGCGGCGCTTTGCCGGGGTTTCGGCTTTGGGCTCAGGCCGGCGTGTTTCTATTTCACCGGCATCGGCCTGTACATCCCCGGCAGCCTTCTTCCTGGAAGGCTTCTTTTTTTCTTTTTCTTCTTCATTTGCCGAATTGACAATGTAATCGATGAGTTCGTTCTTGCGATACTTGTAAATGCTCTTCAAACCCAGCATTTTGGCAATATAACGCAAGTCCTCAAGCGACTTCTTCTCGAGAATGGATCTGTCTTCCATAAAACACCGCCTTGTAAAATATACAGAATACTATATGTGCATTTATTCAATGGATTGCGATTCAAAAGGCTCAAACATATCAAAGATAAGCAGATAATTATTATTATCCTATTCACTCATGATAATACACATTCATACCCGGGAAATATCTCAGAGCTGAGCAAACTAAATATATCAGCACCATACCGGTTTTGTCAAGTATTAGAATGCCATGATCCTCAACTTTATATATTCCCGGGTATCAAAGTCCTGAATCAGCGTTTTGGCCGGGCAGAACCCAAAAAGGAAAACCGGGGTTTTCGTTTATTCCGTGATGTCCAGCTTCAGGCCGGTATCCATGGCAAACTGTTTTACTTTTTCCAGTATGGGATCGGTTACTGACGGGTCCGGTTCAACCAGCCCGATCTCTGCCTCGTCCTTCACCTTTACTTTCATGGACCTGCCGGTCACTTTATTGAGCGCCTCGCTGACGGCTTCAAGGTTCTCCCGCCTGCACAGGATGTTCTTCTTGATCTGCTCATCGCGGCCAACCACTACGACGGCGGTGGAATCGTCCGCCAGAAGGCAGCGGGTATCCAGCAGATATACATAGACCTTCATCTTCCCCGCCGACTGCAGGTATTCAAGAACCTTGGGCCACTCCTCCAGTTCATTCCGGAGAGATGCGGCGTCCTTCTTTTTTGCATCCGGATCATGCTTTTTTCCGGCCTTTTCGGAAATGGACGGCTCCTTTTCAACGGCGTCCGGAACCTCGGAACGTGCAGGTTCCTTCCCGGCCGCGGGCTTTTGCGCCAATGGCCGGTCCGGGATCTCCATCAGCTTTCTTTCCAGGTCGCTCAGCCTTGATTCCAGGAGCATTATCCTTTCAGGCAAATCAGCGTTGCCAAGGTTCCTGGTGCAAACCCTCACTGCCGTGACTTCCATAAGCACACGCTGGTTTTCCGACCACTTCAGCCTGCTTTCGGCCTCGGAAAGCTCCCTGACAATGGCGACCGTTTCCTCGCAGCTTATCCTCTCTGCCGCTTGTCGCAGGCGTTCAATGCCCACTTCATCCGCATCCACGAGCCTCAGCGCATCCCCGCCGGTCTGGAGCAGCATGAGGTTGCGAAACCATCCCACGAGCTGGCCGCAAAGGGGCGCAAGGTCCTTCCCTCCTGACAGGGCTTCATCGATCCATGTCAAGGCGCCAGGGATATCCCGGTCCACCAGGGCTTCCGCCAGCGCGTCAATCATCTCCAGGGCCGCCAGCCCTGAAACGGCAATGACAACATCCCTGGTGATTTTATCCGTACCCGTGGCAATGCACTGGTCCAGGAGGCTGATGGCATCGCGCAGCCCGCCCTGGGCAAGCCGTGCGATCATGGTCAGCGCTGACGGCTCAAAATCGGCGCCAGCGGCTTTTGCGATTGTTTCCAGCCTGCTGCGGATTCCTTCGACAGTTATCCTCTTGAAATCGAATCTCTGGCAGCGTGACAGAATGGTTGCCGGAAGCTTGTGGGGTTCGGTGGTGGCAAGGATGAAAATAACGCTTTCAGGCGGTTCCTCAAGGGTTTTCAGAAGGGCGTTGAACGCGCCAGATGACAGCATGTGGACTTCGTCAATAATATAGACCTTGTATCGTGTAACAGCCGGCACATACATGACGGCTTCCCTGATCTGGCGAACATCATCCACGCCGTTGTTGGACGCGGCGTCTATCTCGATTACATCTATTATGGCCCCGTCAAGGATTCCCCTGCATATATCGCATCGGTTGCACGGATTGCCGTCGACGGGAGCCAAACAGTTGACAGCACGGGCCAGTATTTTGGCCATGGTGGTTTTCCCTGTGCCTCGGGTTCCGCAGAAAAGATAGGCGTGGTTAACGGAATTGTTCCTGACGCTGTTTTTGAGGGTTTCAACAATATGGCGCTGTTCAACAACGTCATCAAAGGAAAGAGGTCTCCATTTTCTATACAATGCCAAATGCGCCATGGCTTCACCATCGCTCCCATCCTGGATGCTGCTGTCCCTACCATTATAACACAGGAACAGCCCGGGGATGTCAAGACCAGGGATCAATAAACAAAAACGAAGCCAGAGGGCTTCGCCGATATATATAAACCGTGCACCTGCCTTTGACAGTGCAAATACAAGCGTACCATGGGCGTCATACTCGGACCAGGCTGGCTTGCGGCACACCCGGCTTACCGCTTACCGCTGCTTCCTCCCGGACCTGACGGGGTTCACGGCTCCGAATTGCGCAAGACCCGATCTTCATTGTACTCAACCGCATAACAGACCTTACATTTGCATGCCGGGGGCAGGAGTTCAACTCCGCTATAGCGGATTGCGGATACAGGGCACCGCTACCTCCCCGTCTAGCACGGCAAAGATCATTATATAGCATTTCTCATGAGCCGGCAAGACTCAGTTATTGACATCGCGCTCCAGGTCGCGCTTCCGTATCTCGGTACGGCGTATCTTGCCGCTGATGGTCTTGGGCAATTCCTCAACGAATTCTATAATCCTCGGATACTTATAGGGAGCCGTGTTCTTCTTGACGTATTCCTGGATCTCTTTAGCCAGGGCATCAGAAGGCTGGTATCCCCTTGCAAGAACGATGGTCGCCTTGACCACCTGGCCCCTCAGGGGATCGGGAACACCTGTCACGGCGCACTCGAGAACCGCGGGATGCTCCATGATGACGCTCTCCACCTCGAAGGGGCCGATCCTGTAGCCCGATGATTTGATGATGTCATCGGTCCTCCCCACATAGTAATAATAGTCGTCCTCATCCCTCCACGCGGTATCCCCCGTATGGTAGAGCCCGTCGCGGATAGCCTTGGCTGTCATCTCCGGGCTGCGGTAATACTCTATCATGAGTCCAGTAGGTCTTTCGGGTTCAATCCTCAGGACGATCTCACCGACCTCGCCAGGGCTTACGCTGTTTCCGTTTTCATCGACGAGATCCACAGAATACTGGGGTGATGGCCTGCCCATTGATCCAGGCCTGGGTTTCATCCATAAGGTGGTGGCAATAACCAGCGTGGTTTCGGTTTGTCCGAAGCCTTCCTTGATCTCTATTCCCGTCTGCTCCTTGAACCGTTTGAATACCTCGGGGTTAAGGGCTTCCCCGGCAGTGGTGCAGTATTCCAGGGACGACAGGTCATACTTGGAGAGGTCCTCCTTGATCAGGAAACGGTAGATGGTTGGAGGCGCGCAGAAAGTTGTCACCCTGTATTTGCTTATCCTCTTGAGCAGTTCATCGGCATGGAACTTCTCAAAATCAAAGGTGAAGATGGCCGCCTCCGCGATCCACTGGCCATAGATCTTCCCCCAGACCGCTTTTCCCCAACCCGTTTCGGACACGGTAAAGTGCAGGCCGTCCGGGTTTACATTGTGCCAGTAAACCGCAGTTGGGATATGGGCCAGCGAATAATAGTGGTTATGGGCCACCATCTTTGGCAAACCGGTGGTTCCCGAGGAGAAATACATAAGCATGATCTCTTCTGCCTTCGGGCGCTCATCGCCAACGGGCGGGGTGAAAGGAGGAGCCTGCCTTATGCCATCCTCATAGCTCAGCCAACCCTCTCTCCTGCCTCTGACCAGTATCTTTATCTTAAGGGTTTCGGTTTCTTTCTGGGCTTCATCCACCAGTTCGGAAATATGCCCGTCCGAAGTGCATACAATAGCTTTCACGCTTGCCGCATTTACGCGGTATACTATATCCTTGGTCATAAGCTGGTTGGTAGCAGGAATGGCAATGGCACCGATCTTATGTAGCGCCACAATGCAGTACCAGAACTCGTAATGACGTCTTAAGATCAGCATGACAGCATCGCCTTTTTTAATGCCGAGACTGCGGAAATATGACGCGGTCCGGTCGCTTTCCTCTTTCATTTCCCTGAAGGTGATAAACTTTTCTTCACCCGCTTCATTGCACCATACCATGGCCAGCTTGTCGGGATTCTCCCTGGCTATCCTGTCTACGATATCATAGCCGAAATTATAGTCCGGATCCTTCCTGAAGCTTACATGGGCTACGTTTCCTTCTGCATCCAGCGTTTCAATTACATACTCCTTATATAGCCTTCCCATCAATCCATCCTCCCGTCCATATCCTTGATTACAACCGCCAGAAAGGTACAGTCGCGGCCACCGGCGGCCACCATGCCATGCTTGTTGGAACTGTCGTAGTAGACCGCGTCCCCTTCATTCATGATGAACTCATGGTCATTGATCCTGACCCGCAGGGAGCCGGAGAGTATATAGTCGAACTCCTGTCCCTTGTGGGTACTTAGAAGTATCTCGTCCTTCTCCGCTTTTTCGTCATAGGGAGCCTCTACCAGGAAAGGCTCTGCATAGCGGTTCTTGAAGAGATAAGCCAGGCTGTGGTATTTGAAACCCTTGCGCCTCTCGATGGGGAGCCCGCGGCCCTTCTTTACATGGGTATAAACCGTGAGCCTGGGACTGGTGCCGGTGATCAGGTCGCTGATATCCAGGCCGAACCGGGAAGCGGTCTTGTAGAGGAATGTAAAGGGAAAATCCCGCTTTCCCGACTCGTATTCCAGGTATTCTGTCTCAGACATTTCGAGAAGTTCTGCCATTTCTGCCGCCGATATGTCCAGATCTTCGCGCATGCCCCGTATTCGCTGTGCTATTTCCATTATTTTGTCATCCATATCTTTTCCCTCCTCCTGTTGGTTCGGCCCATGTTCCCTGGGGGTTGGGCGCAATAATAGTTAATACAAGAATATATGAATTCCTAAAGATTGGCAATTGAGAAATTCAAGATCAGCCGCCATGCTTGGTGCGCTTGATAACCTTGAGCCGGCCAAATTCCTCCCTGTCCTTCTCCTCAAGCACGTTCACGATATTTCTGACAGCCTCTTCGTACCTGGGAATCATTATATTCTTCAGGGCGTTGGTCCTCTTCTGGGTCCTTCTTATGTTGGCAGCCAGGCGATATACGGCGTTTTCTATTTCTGCCAGCTCAGCGGCAAGATATTTAGCCCTTGCGAATTTTTCCCGGGCTGTGTCCAATGTGGAATTGGTCATACGGAAACCGTATCGGGGCTGCATATCGTCTTTTCCAAGCTCCACGGTCGGGATTTCAACGCCCATGACGCTATGCTCCCTTATTTCTATGCTGCTGTCTTCCGGGATCGCGTATCCGATCTGCTCCACCACCGATATGCCCATGGTAACATTGGCCAGCTGGAGGGCCCGATAAGCCTCCTGAAAGGTCTCCTGCATCTCAGCCTGGATCTTCCTGGCCTTTTCCACCAGGTTCATCATCTCCCGGACAAGTATATTCCGTTTTTTGTCCAGCAGCTCATAACCCTGGCGGCAAAGGGCCAGGGTGTTCTTGGCAATTATGAGGTTGCCCTTGGTAGGAAAAAGCTTCACATCCATCTTATAAACCTGCTTTCGCTTTCATCAGGTTCCTTATAGTACTTGTCGACCAGTTCAGGTGAAAGCCTGTCAAGCTCCTCCCGGGGAAGAAGGGCCAAGAGAAGCCAGCCCAGGTCCAGCGTCTGTATGATGTCCCTGTCTTCACCGAACTCCTGGGATATGAACTGTGCTTCAAAAGCACGGCCAAAACGCATATATTTCTTGTCCAGGTCGCTCAGTTCGTCCTCGCCGATAACCGATGCCAGCGCGCGAACCTCCTGGACCTTGGCGTATGCGGCAAAGAGCTGGTTTGCCAGTCCCGGGTGGTCCTCACGCGTATAGCCTTCGCCAATGCCGTCTTTCATGAGGCGCGACAGGGATGGAAGCACGCTGACCGGAGGATACACACCCCT
Source organism: Clostridiaceae bacterium (assembly GCA_012719645.1). GTDB lineage: Bacteria > Bacillota > Clostridia > DSM-8532 > DSM-8532 > Thermoclostridium_A. The sequence continues at coordinate 23,323 of JAAXZX010000004.1, read as the reverse complement.
GGACGCGAGCCCGCGGTCCAGTACTATCTGCCCCTCCGTTATATAACCTGTCAGGTCCGGGATGGGATGGGTGATGTCATCGTTGGGCATGGTGAGGATAGGGATCTGCGTGATGGATCCCTTTTTCCCCCTGATCATGCCGGCTCGCTCATATATGGAAGCCAGGTCACTGTAAAGGTATCCCGGGTAACCCTTTCTTGATGGTATCTCGCCCTTTGACGACGAAATCTCCCGAAGCGCTTCTGCATATGAGGTCATATCGGTGAGGATGACAAGTACATGCATATCCTTTTCGAACGCAAGATACTCCGCGGCAGTAAGGGCGCATCTGGGCGTGACTATGCGCTCAACAACCGGATCATTGGCCAGGTTCAGGAACATTACCACACGGTCAAGCACTCCGCTGCTCCTGAAACTGTTTTTGAAGTAATCGGCCACGTCATGCTTTACGCCCATAGCGGCAAAAACAATTGCGAAATCATCATGGCTTTCACCGGCAAGTTTGGCCTGCTTCACAATCTGCACAGCCAGCTGGTTGTGGGGAAGGCCGCTGCCTGAGAAAATAGGCAGTTTCTGGCCGCGGATCAGGGTGGTCAGGCAGTCGATGGTGGATATGCCCGTTTGTATATAATTCCTCGGATACTCCCTCCTGACAGGATTGATGGGCTGCCCGTTGACATCCAGGTACTTTTCGGGATAGATCTCGCCAAGCCCGTCCACAGGGCGTCCTGCACCGTCGAGCACCCTGCCCAGGATCTCTTTGGAAAGGGCAATCTTCAGGGGTTTCCCCAGGAGTCTTGTCCGGGTATTGGTCAGGGAAATGCCGTGGGTTCCTTCAAATACCTGGACAACGCATATATCTCCGTTTATTTCAACAATACGCCCCAGGCGTTTCTCCCTGCCCACGGTGACTTCGACCATTTCCTCGAATGATGGGTTCTCAACGCCTTCAAGCACCACAAGAGGACCTGAAATCTCCTTTAGTCCTATATATTCCAGGTTCATGCATGTCTCCTCCTTTCGGTGCCGCTGTAGTCTTCATCAATACCGGAGAGTACGGACTCAATCCGTGAATCCAGTTCCTCAAACGCCTCCATGTCATCGTTGGGTATGGTATATTTAGCCTTGACAACCTCTTCAAAAACGCCGGTCTTCCTTATGACGGATACGGGTATCCCTTTCGCCACCAGCTTAGCCGCCTGGTCATGTAGGCGGAGCACGCTCTTCATCATATGGTACTGCTTGATTATGGGGACGTAGGTATCCTGCTCATGATATGCGTTCTGCTGCAGGAAGCCCTGCCTTATGACCCTTGCCGATTCCAGGACCAGCTTCTGTTCATCGGGAAGGATATCGCTTCCGATCAGCTTGACAATTTCAAGCAGCTTGCTTTCTTCCTGGAGGATCCGGCTTATCCTTTCGCGCTTCTCCATGAAATCCGGTGCGGTATTTTTGTTATACCAGTCACGAAGATCCTCGGTGTATTCGCTGTAGCTGTCGGTCCAGTTTATGGCGGGATAGTGGCGCGTATAGGCCAGGGATTTATCCAGCGCCCAGAAACAGCGGATGAACCTCTTTGTATTCTGTGTAACAGGTTCGGAAAAATCGCCTCCCTGGGGTGATACTGCGCCTATAATGGATATTGAGCCCGTGGAGGCATTCAGGGTTTCAACCATTCCCGCCCTCTCATAGAACTCCGAGAGCCGGGATGGCAGGTAGGCCGGGAATCCTTCCTCGGCCGGCATCTCCTCGAGCCTTCCCGAAATCTCCCTCAGTGCCTCGGCCCATCGGGAGGTCGAGTCTGCCATTACAGCCACATGGTAGCCCATGTCCCTGTAATACTCGGCAAGGGTGATTCCTGTATAAATGGAGGCTTCACGCGCCGCCACCGGCATGTTTGACGTATTGGCTATGAGCACTGTCCTTTCCATCAGGGGCCTGTTGTTACGGGGATCTATGAGCTTCGGGAAGTCCTCCAGGACCTCGGTTATCTCATTACCGCGCTCACCGCAGCCCACATATACTATGATGTCGGCATCGGACCATTTGGCCAGCTGGTGCTGGGTGAGGGTTTTCCCTGTCCCGAAACCTCCGGGGATGGCCGCGGCGCCCCCCTTGGCCATGGGAAACAGGCTGTCTATGACTCGCTGCCCGGTAACAAGCGGCTCATTGGTGGGCAGCCTCCTGCTATATGGCCTTGGTATACGGACCGGCCATTCATGAACCATGGTCAGGTCATGTATCGCCTTTCCATTCTTTATCCGGACAAGGGGCTTGGTGATTGGGTATCTTCCGTCTTTGACCACTTCATCCACCACGCCTTCAATACCCGGCGGCACCATGATGCGGTGAACAACTGACGGAGTTTCCTGTACCTCGGCAATAACCCTGCCAGGCTTCAGTATATGCCCGGAACGCACAAGGATCCTCACGTCCCAGAGCTTCTCGGCGTCAAGGTTGTCCATGACTGTACCGCGGCCGATAAAAGGCCCGGTTTTTTCAGCTATGGATGTAAGCGGCCTCTCGATACCATCAAAGATATTGCCGATTATCCCGGGGCCCAGCTTAACTGTAAGGGGCCTTCCCGTGGAAATAACCGGCTCCCCGGGCCTGAGGCCGGTAGTGTTCTCGTAGACCTGGACGATGGTTTCATCCTCCAGTATGCGGATAACCTCACCTATAAGCCTTTCATGCCCTACCAGCACCATCTCCATCATCTGAAACGGATGGTCCCCGCGCACCCTGACAACAGGTCCGTTTATTCCATAAATGGTTCCCTGTGATGTTTCTCCCATTCATTCCACCTTCTAAACTGGCATTTAGCCTGCTTCCTTGCTGCCTCCCACTCTGTTAGCCGCCTTTTAGGCTTTTCGAATATCATTGCATGTACCTTGGAAAAACAAATGCATTCCGAAAAATGCGGCTTCTATTCAATGCTCAGCGGAATTCTTTCAAGGAATGACGCCCTTTCATTGTTCAGCCTGCTTAAATATGAATGATCCCAGACCAAACCTTTGTCCCTGTTCATTACCAGGAAACCGCCGATTATGTCCTCATCGCTTTCCTGCAAGTCGAAGTCCTCTCCCAGTTTGGTCCTGATGCCGCTGAAAAGCTCCATATCCTTTGCACTGGCCGTAACGATGATCTTCCCTTCGCCGGCCTGCCTGAGGGCATTTTCCAATTCCTTTTCCATGCGGTCAGGATAGCCGCTGCTGCCGGCAAACTCCTCAATGCGTTTCCTCACGTTGGCAAAAACCGAGCTTATAATCTCTTCGCGCCTGTTGAACAGGGCTTCCTTGCTCTCCACAATGGCCTTTGAAATCTCTTCATTATGCTTCCTTTCAAACTTTCTTAACGCTTCCTGTATCTTCTCGTAAGCCTTCTGAAGGTACTGGATCTCCGATGATGAGATAATCTCCTTTTTTTCCTGCATGGCCTGCCGGATTCGTTCCTTCTTTTTGCGGTAGGCTTCCTGCATTACCATCTCGGAGAACCTTCCGAGCTTTTCAAGCGCATTCTCCATATAAACACCTCAAGTTCATAAACCGACAATATTTGCACCAGGCGTGCTGCCGCCGGGCTAAACCTTCAGACCTACAGCCTCGTTGACGTACCGCATGATGTGGTCGGCAGGGCGCCTTGTACCATGCCTGTCGGGGATCTCAACAATCAGGGGTTTTGTGTGGCTCAGCCTGTACTCCCGTATAAGATCGTCAGCCTGCTGTGCCAGAAGTTCGGTGATCAGGATGATGCCAACGCTCTCATCCTGGACCGCCGTCCTGAATGCTTCCTCTATCTCTCCGCGCTGGTGGACCACAACGCCCTCGATCCCGGCAAGCCTCATGCCTGCCCTGGTATCAATATTGTCGCTGATAAGAAAAAACCTCATACTATAACACCGTGCCTTGCTGCCTGTACATCCCCGGATCCGTTCGCCGGATAAATCAGGCGTTAAGGATCATAATGGAGATGATCAGGCCATAGATGGCGATACCTTCAGCAAGACCTACAAACACAAGGGCCTTGCCCAGGATCTTGGGATCCTCGCTCAACGCGCCGAGGGCAGCCGACCCTGTAGCCGATACGGCGATGCCGGCGCCTATGCCCGCCAGGCCCGTAGACAGGGCTGCAGCGATATATCTCAGCCCTTCCGAGGATGCCGAGGCTGCGGCTGCGGCATCAGCCGAAGCGGCGTTTGCTGTTACACCGCCCAGGAGAATGAATATGAAAGCGGCCGCAACCACGCTGAAAAGCGTACTCACATGGAACCTCAGAATCTTCCTTACACTCTCACCCTTTATCCCTTTTTGTATGCATTTCACGCCAAGGCCTACCATGCTGAGGCAAAGTACAACGGCTGACACAACAAAGAATTCCATAATAACAACCTCCACTGTTATTTGTCTTGTTTACTGATTTATCAAAACTGCGTTCAAGCAGCTGAATACCTTACCACCCGCGGGTTTCGGAAACCTATTCCTCGGTTACCCTTACAGGCTTGAATTCATTGCCTTCACCGCCATAGAAGCGGCCGAACATTTCGTAATACTCAAGACGCAGGCACTGGATCCCTACAATAAGCCCTTCCAGGACAATGGTGAGAAGGTTTCCTATGATCACCACGATAATCCCGCCAAAGCCCGACATCATCCCTGCAAGAGACCAGACCGCCAGGGAAAGCCCTGCATGGTTGAGGGCAAAAGCACCCACACGCAGGAAGGACAGGGTCCCGCTGAAGAAGTTCAGCAGAGTTTCAAAGATTTCAAAGGCTGATTCCACGAAATACATGCCTTTTTCCCGGGGCATGATGTGATCCCTGCGCTTTATCAGGTTCTCCAGGGGTTCCCTGAATACGAGCATCAGCATCGGGATGATTACAACAACCACCACCGCTGCCGTTGTAATCACAACCCGTCCTGCCAGGAGCGAGATTACAGTGCAGACTATGATCCCGCCATAAAAGAGCAGCCCGGCGATGCCGTTCTTGTCAAAAAGCATGCGTCCCCAGTCCCTGGCACGGTAGCTGTTTATGATATTTGCCGCTATTGAAACAAGTATGACGAAGGCGCCATAAACAGCCGAGATGATCAGGATGTTCATGATGCTGTCCTTGTCATGCAGCGGGCTTATGAAAATAGGCTTTATGAGTTCCTCGCTGCCGAATACGCTGCCGTACAGGAAGCCGAAGATGGTTGAGGAAGCCCCGAGCCACATGAGGATGCCGGCGAAGGACATCTTCCTGGCGAAGTACGCATATGCTCCTACCAGGGCAATCACCAGTCCCTGCCCCACATCTCCGAACATGAAGCCGAACATGAGGATATAGGTGAGGGTAAGAAGCTTTGTGGGATCCACCTCCCTGGCCGAGGGAAGGCCATAGAGGGTCACAAAGGATTCAAAGGGCTTGAATATCCCCTTATTCCTGATCAGAGTGGGCGGTTTTGACGTCACTACATATTGAGGATCCTCGCTGGACAGGACAATTTTGTCAATGGAACCAATCTTATTCTCGAAGGCCGGATAATCCTTACGCGGCAGCCACCCGACAAGCACGAACGTATCGCCGATGTGTGCGGCAAGCGACCTGATCTCGTTTATTTTCGCACGGTAAAGCACTTTAGAATAGAGCTTTGAAAAGCGCGTGCGTTCCCTTTCCATGAAGCTCTTTAACTCGCTTTCCTCGTGCTCCATTTCATTTTTCAGTTCAATAACCTCGCCTGACAGCTTCTCCAGGGCAATCCGCGGTACACCATGAACCTGGTCCGATATCCTGACCCTTTCAAATCCGAGGGCAGAGAAGACATTATCGATGACCGGGGCGACCTGGGCAGGCATGAAATAAGAGAGCCACACTATGTCGTCCTCCTCGGATACAGGCACATAAATGACATCCAGCGAATCCAGGTAATTCTTTTTCTTTTCCAGGTTTTCCCTGGGCATGGAACCGAAACGGAATTTCATGAAGCTGAAGCTGAACATCTCATTAATGTCCACCTCAAGCTCTGAAACGGGATGGATCTGCTTAATGATCTGTTCCCTCTCCTGGATCTCCGTCTTCAGGTGCGCCATGGCCGATTTGTGCTCGTCAAACCTCTTCTCCAGGGTTTCTATATAGGAAAGGGTTTCATCAGGGTCGAAATCCTCGAGGACTTCCCTCACCAGGCTGTCCTGGTCAAAGGGTTCCGCTTTGGCTCCGATTCTCTCGTTCAGTATGCGCATGCGCTTCTTCAGGCGGTCATAGGTGGGATCATCCTCAAAAGGAATCAGTCCATGGGTGCGGATAGTCTTATAGGAAGGCTCTATCTGGATGTCCTTGTTGATAACATGTTCCAGAACAAACCTGTCAAATATCTGAACGGGCCCCATGACATTGATATACTTCATTGGTACAACAGCCATAACGCCTCACACTTCCCTTCCTCAGGAATCAAACCTGACGCCCGTGATGAATTTCCGGATCTCTTCCGGCGGCAGACTGTACCTGATTCCCTCTATGATGGAGATTATATTGTTTAGTTCAAATTCCTTCAGTTTCAGGTACGATATTATGCACGCAACCGAAAAGGGCTGCTGTATAAACCGCTTTCTGTGAATCTCGTACAGATACTCGGTATAGCGCCGCTCGAAAGCCCCCGGTTCATCGTCGGCGAAAAAACCGGCGTAGGGCGTTTTCCCAAGCACCTGGCGAAACTCATCGGTGTTTTTGGCGGAAATCAGCCCATCTATTTCCGCGCGCTTTATCCTGTACCAGGAAGGAATTATATAGGTATATACCAGTTCCTTGTCGAAACTGAAAGACTTCCTGATCCTGTAAATCCAGAAGATATTGAAGATATCGATCTCGATGCCGTTCAATTCCATGGCGGTCCGCTTGTCATCCCCGTTTAAAAGCCCGGTGGACATGTCTAGAACTTTCCGCAGGTAATAAAGGTCAAGGGCCATCTCAAGGTGAAAGAGCCTGGTACCCTTATCCATGGAAGCGTAAGGCCTCATGACCTCGGCATAATCTGTTCCCCTGAGCCCGGCGATGAACTCCTCAAGGCTCCTGGACAGCGCGAGTTTCTGTATATCCAGGTCATCATACCGCGACAGGAACGGAAGGGACTCCTCCAGGATGGACGGATCGGCATTTCCGGCTTCAAATAACCTTAATAGCAGCTTCAGGTTTTCAATCACCATCTTAAGGTAGAGAAGGTTGATAAACTCCCTCTGGCTGCCGCTGGAAAAGCGCATGAGTTTTTTGTAGTCATTGATATATTGAAGCTTTAGTATGTTCTCCAGTTGCCCCCTGTGGATTTCAGCTTCGTTGATATCAGCCAGGACTGCAGAATAACCCGTATTATATTTTAAATAGGCCGCGACCTCTCTCACGCTCCTCTTTTGCATTATTTCCTCGTAATCGCGCGGCTTGAGGAGCTTTCCGGCCATGGCCCGTGTTTTTCCGGACACAGCGCCGTACTTAATAGCCGAAAACAGCATTATTCACCTCTTATAATACGGTCAAATATTTCGTCTTCCCAGTTTTGCCTGTTTTGCTCCGCGTTCTCTTCCATCAGTCGCATTTTCAGGGCAGTGTCCTCATAGATGCGGATGATCCTGTCCTCCTTTTCCCTGTTGCCCTTTGCCTGGATCTGCTTTATCTTGTTTTCCGCCATCTCCATGATGCGGGCTTCCATCTGCCGGCACTCCTCCTGGCCGGACTGGCGTATCTTTTCAGCCTCATCCTCGCCCAGCCTGATCTGGTTCTGGGCATTATGCTCCAACTCTATTATCCGCTTTACGATATCTTTCATATTGCCGTTCATGCATCAGCCCTCTTTTTTATCAAAATCCATCCGGAATTCATTCATATTATGATCTGCTCAAACAAATCTCACCCATCCGTCAAATTATATCATATACACAAACCGGCGTTAATAATGTTAAATATACAATATGAGGGCTTTTTTGACGGCTTTGTATGTCATAAAGTACAGTATTGCATATTTATGCATATTGGTGTATATTTATTAGGCAAGGAGGTGTCGCCCATGCGACTTAACGAAATCGTTGAACTGGACAAAAAGTATTATATGAACACATTCAGCCGGGCTCCGGTGTGTTTTGAGAGAGGAGAAGGCATGTATCTGTGGGATATTGACGGAAAAAGATACACCGACCTCCTTGCCGGAATAGCCGTCAGCGCCCTGGGGCATTCCCATCCTGCCCTGGTCCAGGCTATAAGCGATCAGGCCTCGAAGCTTATACACTGCTCGAACCTGTACTATATTGAGTACCAGGCAAAGCTGGCACAACTCATAGCGGAGAATTCCTGCGCCGACAGGGTATTTTTCGCCAACTCGGGCGCCGAGGCCAATGAGGGCGCCATAAAACTGGCACGGCTCTATTACAGGAAAAAGGGTTACCCTGAAAAATATGAGATTATTACGCTGGAAAAATCATTCCATGGAAGGACCCTTGCAACCCTTGCGGCTACCGGGCAGGCCAAGTACCAGAAGAACTACAGCCCATTGACGCCCAAGTTTCAAAGCGTTCCCATAAACGATCCTGAAGCCCTCGAAAAGGCCGTCACTCCTAATACATGCGCGGTAATGATTGAGCCGATCCAGGGGGAAGGCGGTGTGAACCCCACCACTTATGAGTACATGCGCGGAGTCCGCGAATTGTGCGATCAAAAGGATATACTCCTGATTTTTGACGAGGTACAGTGCGGTTTGGGCAGGACCGGCAAACTGTTCGGATACCAGCACTATGATGTTGAACCTGATATCTTCACACTGGCAAAGGGCCTGGCTGGCGGATTCCCAATCGGGGCGCTCTGCGCCAGGGATTTTGTGGCCAGCGCCTTCGAACCGGGAGACCACGGGTCCACCTTCGGCGGAAATCCCCTGGCCTGCCGGGCAGGATATGCCGTACTTTCCACCATCCTCAACGAAAAACTCTGCGAAAACTCGGAGCGTATGGGGCAGTACCTGATGGATTCCCTCAACGGGCTGAAAAAAGATAACCCCATGATCAGGGAGGTGCGCGGAAAAGGGCTCATGGTGGGGATAGAGCTTGCAAAGCCTGTGGCAAAGGCTGTCAATATGAAATGCCTTGAACAGGGGTTCCTTGTAGGAAATGTCGGGGACAGCATTATCCGCCTGCTTCCGCCGCTCATCATCACTAAAAAGGAAATTGATGAATTCATACCTGTGTTCAGTGATATCCTGTCCAATGAAGGCTGAATTCCTGATAACGCGAAAAGCCGCATGAGAACCGGGCCGATCATACAGCCCGGTTTCTTTTTGCAACAATCGGGTTTTCAGCGCATACAATTGAATACAGAGACTGTTCGGCAGGTGGACGCCAATGCCCGATGGAAACTATAGCTTGTTTGACAAGATTGACGGAAGGATCGCGAGAAAAAAACTCGAGAAGGTTCTTGAGATGCTGCGCACCGAAAGCCCCCAGGAGCTGAGGAGAAGACTCGGCAATATAGACAGGGATGAAATCCTGGCCAGAATGGATGAGTACAACCCGGCCAGGCTGAAACAGATGGGGATCAACATGGACGAGTTAAAGGGAACCATTACCGAAAGGGACCTGCAAAAACTGATCCAGGTGCTGGGACCGGACGGGGCGGTCATCGCACAGCGGATCAGGCAGATGTTAAAATAGCTGTGGGAGGCGATGTTCATGGCAGATGATCTGGACAGGGCAATCAAGCAGATAGCCCAGATGTTCGGCGCTTCGCAGAATTCTCCCGGTCCCGGCGATGGCGCGCAGGAAGACGCTGAGTTCTATCAATCCGGTTCGGGTTCTTCCCTGGCGCAAGCCTTCAATACAGACGCAATGCGGGATAACCTCGGCATCCTGTCAAAGGCACGGGAAATGCTCGATTCGTTCAACAATGTTTCGGATTCGAGAATAAACCTTCTCGCTTCCATACAACCGTTCCTCAGCCCGGCGAGGCGATCCAGCTGCGCATCGTGCATACAGCTTCTGAAAATAGTGGCTGTCATCAATGCGATCACTCCGGGGAACCAGACCCGGACCGAGGGGTGAGTGTATAGTGGAAACAATGGGTTTAAAGGCAATCCCTTTCCCAAATGTCCCCGAGAATCTTCCAAAATACGATGCGGCAGACTTTCACAGGCGCCCGTCCGTGCCTTCATTTTTGAGAAACCTCAGGCAGGACGATATCATACTCCTTGTTCTCATCGTCCTGCTGCTGACAGATAACTACTGTAACGACAAGCTGCTGATAGGAATCCTGATATTGATTTTCATAAGCGGCCTTGACCTGGATCTCTTTGGCCGCTGACAGGCTCATGCATATTTTTCTGTCTTTTGCAGATGCTTTGATCATGAATACTTGAATCGGGAGGTACTCATGAAAAAGCATGTGGTCTACGCATGGGTCTGTTTTGTTCTGTTCATAGTCCTCGTCGCCGGGCTTGCCGGCTCCACGCGGGCCATGGAAATCCAGGAATACCACAGGGCCGCCCTCTCATATTACGGGTCCAGCGGGCAGGAAGTCATCCAGATACAGAGGAAGCTGAAAAACTGGGGATATTACAACGGAGCTATTGACGGCAAGTACGGCTACCAGACCTACAGGGCCGTACGCTGGTTCCAGGCCAAAAACGGCCTCAAGGTAGACGGAATCGCCGGAAAACAAACACTGGCAGCCATGGGAATATTCCCTGCCGCCAGTACGCCTGCTGATAAGAACCTGGACCTTCTGGCCCATGTCATCCATGCGGAAGCCCGCGGAGAGCCCTATGAGGGCATGGTTGCCGTTGGGGCAGTTGTGCTGAACAGGGTAAAGGACAGCCGCTTTCCCAACAGCATCCCCGGCGTCGTATACCAGCCAGGGGCATTTGACTGCGTCACCGACGGGCAGATAAACCTGGAACCCAGCGCCACCGCGATAAAAGCGGCAAGGGATGCCATGAACGGCTGGGATCCAACCTATGGCTGCATTTACTATTACAATCCGACCACTGCAACCAGCAAATGGATCTGGAGCAGACCCATTGTCACCAGGATCGGGAAGCATAACTTCGCAAAATAGGAGATACAGACCGAATGATTACTTTGATCCCTTCTGCAGAGGGCTGTCGCCTACTTCCACCACCCGGCTGACAGGATCGTATTTGTCCGTATAAAGGACTTCCCTGTCGTTGCCGATTATGCGCTCCACCTGGATGGTAAAGCCTTCACGCCCTTCCGATACGATCCTGCTCTCGCCCTTTTTGAGTTCACCGTTCACAGAGTAGATTACCGGAGGATCAACTATATCCTTTTTATATGCCACAAGAACACCGCTGGGTATATCTTCCGGCGAAATAACATAACAGTTAAGGGACTTATCCTTTATCTCACAAAGGAGCATAAGGGTTTGTCCCGTTGCATTTTCAAGGACAAGGTCGCCGTTCTCGCCGCTTATTACCGCCTCAAGACCCGGTTCGGCATAGGGCAGGGCCATATCCGACGGCCTCCTGTTTACCGGCGTTATACCCTTTATGGGCAGGAAAGCCTGGTATACCCCTGTTGCTGCCCGGTTTAGCAGGTCCTGCCTGCCTTCCAGAGCCAGGCCGCCCAGATCAAGCATTTGCGAAAGCTGCACCATTCCTCCAGGCGGGATAATATTCCCGTTGAGTCCTGTCAGGATTTCTTCCTCCACATTCCCGTCAGTCTCGCCAAGCTTTATGACCGAGCTTGAAACAATAAACCTGAACTCTTCCTTCTTCCCTCCCGGGTCGGAGGCAACAGCAACAAAGATTTCAGGATCATCCTGCAGGATTACCAGTGCATCCTGGCTCAGGGAATTAAGATGGTCGCCTATCCTTTTCTCCAGGGCTTCATAATCAACCCTGATCCCGCTGACTTCGGGAGAGTATACGAGGCTGCCGTCCTCGATCCTGTAGGAATCTGGAACCGGATCACGGTTATACTGGCTGAATATCTTTTCGGTTTCGGCTGAAAGCTTGCCCGCATTGAATGTCACGACAGGCTCATGGTCCGTCCGGGCGCTTTCGCCCGCAATGAATACGTTTACGGCATTACCAGACAACTCGCCGAAGATCCTGTCCAGCGTTTTGTCCACGTCAATGCGTGCATCGATCTGATCATAGGAGATGGTGTGGCGGTCCTGGCCTACTTCTGCCACTACCTTGCCCTTGCTCATAAGAAAATCATTATAATCCGCAAGGCGGGCCCTGGCTTCCTCATAATTCAGGCCGCCGATGTTAATGCTGTTCACGTATGCAACTTCCGGCAGTCTGTCGATCTGGTACCCTGACAAAGCAAAAATACCTGTGCATGATCCCAGGAAGGCCTGAAGCAGAGCAAAAAGAATCCATGCCGGTTTTTTTGTTTGTTTCCGCATTTGTATCACTCCACCAGGATTCTGAAATGGGCGCCCTGCATGTAAACCATAAGGGCTCTGCGGGGAACGCCCGTCAGATCTTAAAAAACCGGATCAGGCAACCCTGACCCGGTTTGTCGCGTTATCCTTCGTAGTTCATTACCAGTTCAATCAGTTTCCCTTCGCGCTTCACCGTATCGATCATGCTCTCAGTTATGATCTCGCCGGCTTCCGCGATGATGCCGCCCGAGCTGCTGTAAATGGTCTTTGTAACCTTTTTGCCAAGCAAATACTGCTTCTGCCTGTATTCGAAAAGCTCGGCAGCGGTCATTTCCGCCTCATCGGGCTTGGCTTCGGCCTGGGCAACATTGGTGGCTGCCGGCTCGGTCTGGCTTGCAAAGGTCTGTCCATTGCCGTTATCCAGCCTGAACAGGTCATCGTGCTGTTCCCCGACAGGAATCTCCGCAGCCGGGCCGCTTTCCTCAGGCCTATATGTTTCCTCAGGGGCGGCCTTATCTAGAAAAAAATCGGTTCCCCCCATTTCCTCGGATTTGTATTCCGCTGTTGCCTCAATGCCTCCCTGCTGTCCAGCCAGGGAACCGATATCATGGGGAGCTTCCAGCATCATATCCATTACATCGTCGTTAACAACAAGAAGGTTCTTGCCGAACGTGATAATGCTGCTTCTCGGGATGATGCCGCTCTTCATGTCCGGTTTTCCCGGGATAAACTCAACACCGGTAATAGCGTAGCTTGCGTCATCCTCATTGATATAGATATCTCCGGCTTCGCCCAAAAGGCTTCCCTTCTTTGTGAGAACCCTCGTTCCCTTTACTGTGATATTCTTCTGGATCAGTTCAATAGCTGCGGGAATCTTTACAATATCGCTGATGTCGTCAGGTTCCTGAATCGTCAGGGCATATTCGCCGATGCCAAGAACCCTTCCGGCAGGAATAACACCTCCTGCCAGAGACCTCACTCCGCTGTCGATTACAAAGAAATCCACAGTCCCCTTCGCGGCATTGATTATGACATTTTTGACCATGCCAATTTCATTTCCGTCCGAAATACTAATGACGGGCAGTCCAACGATTTGCTGAGTGGTTTTCATCCCCAGCTACCCCCTAACGCGGTTATGCAATTTATTGCTATCCCGTTCCACCAGCGGGAACGGATGAGTTATTATTATTTATAATAACAATAATAACCGGCGAGTTCAACGAAAAATAATATATTTGTCAGATATTGTTCAAGATTTCGGTTATGATGCCAGAATCCAGCATTTTTCCCTGCTCGGAATCAAGAACATCCTGGATTATGGAATCATCTTTCAAAATCTTCGCCAAACCGCACAAATCTATAACTACCCAGGTCAAAAGCTCTTTATCCTGTATGTATTCCAAGGCCCTGCGGTAGCATGAAACCGCTTCGGGATAACTGCCGCCCATCTTGAACTCCATGGCGGAAGTCAGCAACGCATCGACATTATCCTGCTCCGGGAGATGTTCATCATCTCCAATTTTATCAATAATCTGCGCCGTGTCAACGGTTTCTGCCTCAACTTGATGCACTTGGTATGGTGTCTGCGGCTCCTCCCAAGGCTCTTCCGGCGGCTGCAATTCCTCATAAGGTTCTTCCGACGGCTCCGGCTTGTCCGCCTGGAATGTTTCAGGCAGTATTTGCAGATCTTCCAGGGGTTTTTCAATTATCTCCAGGTCTTCATAAAGAGTTTCATCCAAAACCTGCAGGCCGGCGTCATGTACTTCATCCGGTGTCAACTGTTCCCCGTGGGATGTTTCAGGCAGTATACGCAGGTCTTCATGCTGTGTTTCGGTGGGCGACTGCAGGACCTCATGGGGTGCTTCAGGCGGTGTCCTCAGTTCCTCAAGGGCTGCCGCCGATTCCTGCAGGGCACCTGCAACAGAACCCTGGTAACCTGCAGCTTTTTCCCCCTCTTTTTCCTTGCTTGCTGCGACGATATGCGCCAGATACAGGACGAGACCTGCCGCTATGGCAAGAGATGCGAAGGCTGCTATCAATGAAGCTGCAACCGGCAATCCCGCCCGGTGATAGAACAGCCTTGCCGTGACAGGCATCAGCAATGCTATGAGGATGGCTGTGGCTGTGCCGTAAACCAAATTCCGTAACCTGGTTCCCTCTGCCAGTCCCCTCCACTTGAGGTAAAGCCAGGCTGCCAATCCGGTAACCAGTATTGCAGGCACAGCGTATAGGCTGTATTCATAATACATAAAGACACGCTCCATCCTTTGTGGAATAATGCCCGTACAACAGCACCACTCCTATTATATCCTTCAATCAAGCTGTATCGTCAAGTGGTGACTGGCGAGGATTGCCGCTGTATGACGGATCTATTCGGCAAAGTATTGGTCTATTCCCATCTTAAGCGCCCTGGCGATTTTTTCCTGGTAGTCCGGTGTCCTGAGAAGAGCCTCTTCCCGGGAGTTGGACAGGAAGCCGCATTCCACAAGAGCAGTGGGCACCACCAGGTCCCTCAGGATGACGATGCGCTCCTTCTTTACAAGCGCTTTCCGGTTGTTGGAAGGATCCACATGCTCCTTTAAGGCATTCTGCATACACACAGCCAGGCGTTCGCTTTCGGGCGAGCCGGGGGGATAAAAGGCTTGCGCGCCATAGTATTGCGGTTCTTCGAACTTATTCAGGTGGATGCTTACAACGATGTCCGCTCCCGAGTTATCTATGAGCTTCCTCCTGCCTGTCAGGTCCTGCCTTCTTTTCTCGGTTATGTTCTTTGTCCCGGGCTTGTAGTTGAGGACGTCCTCCTGGCGAGTCATGATGACGCGGTAATTGTCTTCCTCCAATAATTCCTTAAGCAGCAGGGCTATCCTCAGGTTTATATCCTTTTCCGCAATCCCGGAATAATTGCTTACAGCGCCCGGGTCTTCGCCTCCGTGCCCCGGATCCAATATCACTGTGGCCTTATACTGCCTGTTTGCCGCCAGCGCCAACGGGTCGTCCGACCCTTCCAGGCTGAATACGGCGATTGAAAGAACAAGTATAAGCAGGATCAGCGCAGCATTTCTTCTTTTTATCAGTAATATCATCGATACCCCGTCCCTGTTTCCTGTTTGTACTATCAATATTCAGGGACAGGTTGGACATATAACAAAACATGCATGTCCGGCCTACGCTTTTTTGCTTTTCTTTGTGCCCAGCGTTTCCCTCAGCCATGCGGTGATGTAGAATTTTTTATGCCCCGCAAAGTATCCTAAAAAGGCTATTATGATAATGGAAGCAACAGCAAGGAAATAGTGCCAGATCTCGTTGCCAAGAATCCTTGCAAGCCAGTACAGCGGTCCGGACACCAGCTGGAATATGCGCCTCCGGAATACCGCGTACGGTTCGGTAACCCTGATGGCAATTATGATAAGTTGAACAAGCAATATGGGAATTACCCCAAGCGCGCCGTAGAGCAGTCCTTTGAATTTCGAGGGATTAATATTGTACTGGGGTCTGCTTTCCTTAACCGCCAGGCTGCGCATTTCGTTATAGACAGCAAAGAAAAGGACCAGGAAAGTGGCAAAGGAAAGCCAGGGCATGGCTTGCGGGGTATTTTCCCGCGCCAGCCCGAAAACACTTGCCGAAAGCGCGCACATAATAAGGAACGCCGTGATATATCCGGAGGTAACCCTGAGTGATCTTTTTATGATCGAAGATATTTTGTTATCCATCTCTCGCCTCTGTATATATATGGGTAAGTCCTTAAATCAAACATACCAGAAGTTGTTCCATTTGTACAGGGCAAAGGCGGATAGACACGCAGGACGCTATTCTTCTGTTATCCCCAGTTCCTCTGCCTCGGCCTGCTGGTTGGCCGCCTTCAGCATGGAATACAGCGTATTGAGGATTGCTCCTGTGCCCAACAGCCAGACGGCAGCTCTGACCAGGAATCCAATAACTCCGAAAACAGAACCCACCGACGGAATGACGCTCAGCAGGTCCAAAACCAGCTTCACGGCGCTGATAACGGCCAGTCCCACCGCTAGCCTTGCGGGCACGCTGCCGGTTTTTCTTAACATCATCCCCCCGAGCCATAATGAAACCGGGATATCGGCAAACACAACGGTAACCAGCCCGAAGAAGAGCAATGCAAGGCTGGTAAAGCCGAGAACTGAAAATTCAAGAATTGTCATGACCAGCAGGATGATGATCAGCAGCAGGAGCAAAGCGCCAACAAGGGTTCCCAGGGTGGCAATGCCGATTCCGGCTGCCGCGAAAGGCTTCTGGGATATGAAACTTCCCGACCGGACAAAAAACCTCGGGAACAGCCTGAACAGAAGAAGTGCCAACAGGTAATACACAGCCAGGGTGGTGATCCTTTTGATAATGCTCCCCAGGCTAAGCCCCTGCGCACGCCCGGACTCTGCCGGGCTGGTTTTTACGAATTCATAGTCCCCTACCTGGACATAACTTGGCAGATGGAACTCGGTTGCACCCTTATATGTCAGCTTCCCTCTGATCACAGTCCCCGGCTGCATGCTGAAGCTGCCCTTCTCAGCCGTATTGTGTATAACCACGTCGCCGTTGTAAACACCGCCGAGGGTAATATCGGAGCCGAAGATATTTGTTGTTCCCTCCACAGTGCCAAGGCTTTTTACAACATTGCCGACCAGGTAAACATTCCTGGCTACAGAAGAGCCGTTATCAAGTATGCAGCTGGAACCTGCCAGCATTACATTGCGGGAAACCCTGGAGGATATGCTTATGTTGGATCCCACGGCCCTTATGCTTCCGCCTACTTCCCCGCCGATATAGATATCGGTTGCAAAGGCTATGATGTCTCCTTCAACCCCGCCTCTCACGGTCAGTCTTTGCGAAAATGACAGAAGGTCTCCGGTTATGATCCCGTCGTTGGTAACTGAATCCCCTTCCGCGATAAAATCATCATCATGGATTTCACCGGTGTTGACTGAGGGACTGCTGCCTGCGGCCAGTACGATTACCGAACCGGCCAGCAGCAGGGCTGCCAGGATTGCTATTATAAAACAGAAACGCCTTCTTTTCATTTCGTTGTCCTCCAGTATACTGAACTATTGCCCTTTTTCCAAAACTGCACGGAGATTAGGACAATGATGCCGGCAAACAGCAGGATGCCTGTTATCATCATGATTACGCCCGTATATGGGTTATTAAGGAGAAGTCTCAAAACACCGGTCATTGATTCGAACACTCTATAGAAAAGCTCAATGGCGCGGGCGGCCTTAACGATCAGGTCCATCATGCCGGCTGTACGGAATTCATACAGAATAAAGGCAAGTGCCCCCGTAAGCAACGCCGCGGGCAGGACGACATAAGGGAGAAGCGAGGCTGTTTCCTTATTCCTGGCGCCGCAGATCTTCTTCATCACGTTTTGCTCAATTGATTCGGGAGCGGCAGGTCCTGACATCTCCAGTTCCAGGAGAGCCGCGTCAAGCGCAGCCATCTGCCTTCGGCACTCGGGGCAGATCCTGAGATGATTCTCCAGGATCATCGAATCACGTTTCCCAAGCTCGCCGTCAAGCCGGCTCATCATCAGTTCCCATGCTTTTTCACAGCCCATGAAGCTTCCTCCTCCCCGGCACTTTCATAGTATTCCCTGAGCCTTTCACAAAGCATCTTCCTTGCTCGGTACAGCCGGTTTTTGACTATGCTTAGCGGATAGCCGGTTACCTGGCATATCTCGTCATAGGACAGGGACTGCTGGTGAAACAGTACGACAATCAGCCTGTACATCTCCGGCAGGGAATCGACAGCCTGCTTTACCCTGTCCTGCTCCTCCCTGAACAGAAGCTCTTCCTCGGGGAGACCGCTGTCAGCCGGGATGCGGCGGACAGCCTCCTCATCCCATGCGGCGGCCGCAGAACGCTTGTGCTTCTGGTTGACATTGATGCTGTGGTTCACGGCAATCCGGGCGATCCATGCCTTGAAGCTGTATTCCGGGTTAAAGCGGCCCAGGTTTGCCCATGCCTTCATAAAGACCTCCTGGGTAACATCAGCCGCTTCATCCTTGTTATACAGGATATTCAGCGCTATCCCGTAAACAAGGTTCTTATATTTGGATACCAGGGGTTCGAATGCCTCTCTCTCCCCAGCCAGACATCTGCGTATGCGGACAATATCGTCCATGATTACCTCCTGTTACATTTATCCTATACAGGATCCAGGGGTAAAAGTCTGATTGAACGGTTCAAGCCCCAAACAGGCTGACCTGCCTGTCTTCCTTGTCCTTATCCTTCAGGTAACATCCGATTGCCGGAATTTTTGCCCGGTAATACTCGGGATCCGTGAGGGCAAGCTCGCTCAGCGGTCTGAAGCCGACCAGGACGCTCCCTTTCTTTGACCTTAACACCTGTACCCCCTGGGAATCCCTTGTGGACTTGGGACTGATATCGGATGTATTGAATACAAGCAGTTTATCAATGCTGCTTAAGGCTGCGAAATCCTGGTCCTCGGCTATATAGCGCATGGCCGCCAGCGGTGAAAGCTGGCTGTAGGCCTTGGTCAGCTTTCTCCGGTTCAGCTTTGTGGCATAGCTTGATAAAGTTATTTTGGCAACCTTTCCGTTCTCAAACGCAAAGAGCAGGTACCCCGAATAATCATCGGTGGCATGCATGCAGATGATCCTTTCATCGGGCTCAAGGCCCAGGATATTCGGCAGGTAATCCCCAAGCATGCTGGCCTTGCTGTCCGAAAGCTCATGGACCTTCATCTTGTAAACCGAAGCCTTGTTTGAAAACAGGAGCAGTTCTGCCTTGTTCCGGGTCTCCTGTTCCATCAGGATGGAGTCCTCATCCTTCAGCTTTTGTTCGCCGGCGGAACGCAGGGAAACCAGCGGTATCTTCTTGATATATCCTTCCCGGGTCAAGAACAGCCGCACATTATAGTCTTCAATGAGCTTTTCCTCGGTGATATGCTCAACCTCATCCTCGCTTATGATATCGCTCCTCCTGTCCACGCCATAGGTTTCCGAGATCTCGCGCAGTTCCTGGCAGATAATGTCCAGGACCCGCTCTTCACGGGCGATTATATCCTTCAGGTCCTCAATCTCGCTTTTGAGTTTCTCAATATCCGAGGTCTGCCTGAGGATATATTCCCTGTTGAGGTTCCTCAGCCTGATCTCGGCTATGAACTCAGCCTGTTCCCTGTCAATCTGGAACCCTTTCATCAGGTTGGGGATTACCTCTGCGTCCTTTTCGGTTTTGCGGATGATCGCTATGGCCTTGTCGATATCGAGCAGTATCATTGAAAGGCCGGTCAGGAGGTGAAGGCGCTGGCTTTTCTTTCGTATATCGAACTGCGACCTGCGCCTTATGCAGTTCATCCTGAACTGTATCCAATGGTCCAGTATCCCGTATACGCCGAGGACCACGGGCTTCTGGTCCACCAGCACGTTGAAGTTGCAGCTGAAGCTGTCCTGCAGCGTGGTAAGCCTGAAAAGCTTGTTCATGATTTCATCAGGGTCGGCGCTGCGCCTGATGTCGATGGTTATGGTCAGCCCATCCAGGTCTGTTTCATCGCGGACATCGATAATATCCTTGATTTTTCCGCTCTTGATGATCTCGGCTATGCTTTCTATGATGGCTTCGGATGTTGTTGTGTAGGGAATTTCATAGATTTCAATGCAGCTGTTTTTCTTGTCGAAACGGTAGCGGGCACGTATCCTGAAAGAACCCCTGCCTGTTTCATATATCTTTGAAAGCTCGGCCCGGTCTACCAGGATCTGGCCGCCGGTGGGAAAATCAGGCGCCTTCAGGTAATCCAGCAAATCCACGTTATCGTTCTGTATATAGGCTATTGTTGCCTCGCATACCTCCCGCAGGTTGAAACTGCATATGTTGCTGGCCATGCCTACGGCAATGCCCTGGTTGGGGTTTACAAGGATATTCGGGAAGACAGTGGGCAAAAGGACAGGCTCCTTCATGGTACCGTCGTAATTGTCCGCGAAATCGACGGTATCCTTGTCGATATCCCTGAACAGCGCCTCGGCTATATCAGCCAGTTTCACCTCGGTGTACCTGGGTGCGGCATATTTCATGTCGCGGGAATAGACGCGCCCGAAATTGCCCTTGGATTCTATGAGCGGATGCAGAAGGGCCATGTTTCCCGTGGTCATACGGACAAGGGTTTCATATATGGCCTGATCCCCGTGGGGGTTAAGCTTCATGGTCTGCCCCACCACGTTGGCGGATTTTGTCTTGTTTCCCTTCAGAAGGCCCATCCTGTACATGGTGTACAGGAGTTTCCTGTGGGACGGTTTCAGCCCGTCAATCTCCGGTATGGCACGTGAGACTATGACGCTCATGGCATAGGGCATATAATTTGTTTTAAGAGTATCGATAATCGGTTGTTCGGTATAATTGACCTGCATCTTTGGTTCTCCTTAATAGAAAACTGGTGCAAGATGTGGGATGTGAGAAGTAAGATATTAGAAATAGCAAGTTTGGCTTCGAAGCCTTCTAATGCTCCAACCTCCTGCCTCTCACCTCTAACCTCCCACCTCCAACCTCTATCAGATTACATCTATGGCATCCATATATTCATGTCCGTATTTTGCGATAAAGTCCTTGCGGCCCTGGAGGTCGTCCCCCAGGAGGAGGTTGAAGTATCTCCTGGTCTCCTCGGCCTCATCGGGCGTCACTTTAATAAGACGCCTGGTTTCCGGGTTCATGGTGGTCTGCCACATCATCTCGGGATCGTTTTCGCCAAGCCCTTTGGACCGGTGGATGACCACATTCTGGCCTTTCAGTTGTTTCAGGATCTGGGCCTTTTCCTTTTCGGAATAGGCAAACCAGGTTCCTTCCTTTGTATTGATCTCAAAGAGCGGCGACTCGGCGATATATACCTTCCCTGCGTCAATCAGCGAAGGAATCAGCCTGTATATCATGGCCAGGAGCAGTGTCCTGATCTGGAAGCCGTCCACGTCGGCATCGGTGCAGATTATGATCTTGCTCCATTTCAGGCTGTCCATATCGAATGTGTTCAGATCCCTGTTATGGCGGGTCTTTATCTCAACGCCGCACCCTAAAACCTTTATCAGGTCCACTATGATTTCGTTCTTGAAGATGTTGTCGTATTCCGCTTTCAGGCAGTTAAGTATCTTGCCCCGGACAGGCATTATGGCCTGGAACTCGCTGTCACGGGCCATTTTGCATGATCCGAGGGCGGAATCACCTTCCACAATATACAGTTCGCGCTTGCTCACATCACGGCTCCGGCAGTCCACGAACTTCTTGACCCTTGCGGACACGTCCAGGGTTTTCCCGAGCTTCTTTTTTATATCGATCCTCGCCCTTTCGGCGGTTTCGCGGCTCCGCTTGTTGACCAGGACCTGGGACGCGATCTTCTCGGCATCTTCCCTGTTCTCAATCAGATAAATCTCAAGCTGCTGCTTAAGAAAGTCGGTTATGGCTTCCTGGATAAACCTGTTGCTGATGGCCTTTTTGGTCTGGTTCTCATAGCTGGTCATGGTGGAGAAGGTATTTGTGACGAGGATCAGGCTGTCCTCAATATCCGCAAAGGTAATCCTGCTCTCGTTTTTATTGTACTTGTTGCCGTTTCTCAGGTATTTGTCCAGTTCGCTTACAAAGGCCGCCTTTACGGCCCTGTCGGGCGCGCCGCCGTATTCCAGCCAGCTGGAATTATGGTAGTACTCGATGCGGCTGACCTCGTTGTTAAAGCAAAAGGCAGTTTGCATCCTGACCTTGTATTCGGGCTTGTCCTCCCTGTCGCGGCCTTTCGCGAATCCTTCGAAGAATTGCACCTGGGTCAGGTTCTTCCCCTGCCCCAGCTCATTTACATAGTCTATGATGCCATTCTCATAGCAGAACCTTTCGGCGGTCCCGCTTTCTTCGTCGATGAGTTCGAAAACCAGCCCGGCATTGACCACGGCCTGCCTTTTCAGGATATCCCTGAAACGCTCGAGGGGTATCCTTATATCGGTGAAGACCTCCCGGTCCGGCTTCCATTTCTGTATGGTGCCCGTATGCTCATAATCGCACTTCTCTTTTTTAAGGCCCCCGATATTGTTGCCCTTTTCAAAATGCAGTTCATACCTGTACCCATCACGAAATACTGTTACATCCATGTACTCGGAACTGTACTGGGTGGCGCATGCTCCGAGGCCGTTAAGCCCCAGGGCAAACTCGTAGTTCTCGCCGGTATTGTTCATGTACTTTCCCCCGGCATAGAGCTCGCAGTATACCAGTTCCCAGTTATATCGCTGTTCCTTGGGATTGAAATCCAGGGGGATGCCCCGGCCCTGGTCCTCCACTGTTATGGAACAATCCGCGTGTCTTATGACCCGGATGACGCTTCCGTAGCCCTCCCGGGCTTCATCGATGGAGTTGGCCAGTATTTCAAAGAATGAATGCACGCATCCGTCCAGCCCGTCAGAGCCGAAGATGACCGAGGGACGCAGCCGGACGCGATCCGCCCCCTTGAGGGAAGTAATGCTTTCATTTCCGTAAACCTGCTTTTGTTTCTCTGGCATTATCCCGCTCCTCGTAAGTATTTGCTTCTCATTAGTATTTTCGGCTTTCCGACACCATTTTATCAAACATCTGTTTGATATGTAAAGGTACGCGGCATTACCCTGGCAGGTCTTTCGAGTTGTCATTGCAAGCGAAGTGCGCAATCTCTGCTGCGCTTCCCCGGTTATTCGTATCATAGCCGTGCTGTTCAGGCTCTCCTTCAGTCCTCGTCGCAGGAAGTTGTACATGCTCATGCTTAATCTCGCAGGGCCGCCGGCAACGTCGCATCCGTGCGACTGCCGGCTAAAAACAACATCCGGTTGTTTTTTCCCGCTCGATCCGCGCATTTCGCATACAACTTCATCTGCTCCTGCGGAGTCAGTCGAGGCTGAACAGCACGTCTCCTCGTAAGCCCTTGCGAGCCTTTATGCGAGGAGCGAAGCGACGAAGCAATCTCATTAGATGTGAGAAATGAGATATG
>JAAXZX010000042.1 GCA_012719645.1 Clostridiaceae bacterium | reverse complement strand
TATAAATCATAGACCGCAAAAGGCACTTGGGGGATTGTCCCCAAGCGCCTATAGGATAAAAAATACTTAAAAAATCGAGTTAATTTAACCGTACCCAAAGTGTACACTGCCAGGGGGTCACCCCAAACCGTCCCCCTGGTTCGTTATTACAGTTTAGTTCCTCCAGCCTGTCGCGCCAAAAGAAAAAGGGACGAATCCCTTCGCCCCGTTTCACTGTTGTATCTGCTATACCATTCGGGAGATATTTGATATTAAGCGCCCGGTGCATCTTGATATATTTCTGCCGGCACGGTTCATAGCCCGAATGGAGCGATTCATGTTAAAGTTTTCTTCCGCCATCAGGGAAACTGCCGCTCCGATAAGAGCGCCAATGATAATGCCTCCTCCGAATCCGACCCTCATGACATGATACCTCCATTCATTCAAGTATTTTGTGTTCTGTTTAGTAGTATCCCAAAAATTATCCTGAGAATACTTTTATTTGTTTGACATATTTTTCAATATCAATTACAATCATTCCATACCGGATAGGAGGCTTCGAAACCATGATCAATAAATGGTTAGCGGAAAAACTGAAAAACGACGTCGGCGTATCTGTGGCTTCGGTTCTGCTGCCTGACAGCCATAAGGTTGACATGACAAAATGGGCGGTTGTCGCCTGTGACCAATACACCTCCGAGCCAGGCTACTGGGAAGAGGTCAGGTCTTTTGTAGGGGACAGCCCTTCCACCCTCTCGCTGATTTTTCCCGAAGCCTATCTTGAAACCGATGATGAAGCCGGCAAAGAAAATTGCATCAGGGCCATTGGCGCCAGGATGGAAGAATACCTTCAGTCGGACCTGTTCGTGGAACTGAAGGATACGGTCATCCTGGTGGAAAGGCATTTCCCCGGCGGACGCACGCGCTGCGGCCTGGTCCTGGCTGTCGATCTTGAAAGGTATGATTACTCCGCAGGTTCCAGAAGCCTGATCCGGGCTACCGAAGGCACCATAATGGAGAGGATCCCGCCCCGTATCAGGATCAGGGAAAACGCTTCCCTGGAACTGCCACATATTATGCTCCTGATCGACGACCGTGAAGAAACGGTAATCGAGCCGCTTTTTGCCCAAAAGGACCGCTTCTCCAAAGTATACGACTTTGAACTTATGAAAAACGGCGGAAGCGTTAAGGGATGGGCTGTCAGCGAAGAGACCTCCATTGAAGTATTGTACAATGCTTTGGCTAAGCTCGCCGACCCAGGGCATTTCATGGAAAAATACAACCTCACCGATGGACAGGATACGCTCCTGTTTGCCGTCGGTGACGGAAACCATTCCCTGGCCACGGCAAAAGCATGCTGGGAAAAGATAAAGAACTCTCTTACCCCGGAGGAAAGAAAGAATCATCCCGCCCGCTTCGCCCTCGTAGAAGTGGTCAACCTGCACGACAAAGGCCTTATCTTCGAGCCCATCCACAGGCTGCTGTTCAATGCGGATGCGGACAGGTTCATTAAGGGCTTCCTGCGTCATTACAATGACCTGAGATGCCAGGCTTATACAACCTTACATAAACCTGAAAAACCCGTTTCAGGCAGCCATGTAATCGGCTATATATCGGAAAGTCAGGAGGGCTGGCTCGTCGTTGAAAAGCCGGCGGGTAACCTGGATGTTTCCACCCTTCAAGGCTATATCGACATCTTTTTAAAGGAGAACCCGGATACCGCAGTGGACTACGTCCATGGCAGCGAGGTTGTGGAAAGGATAGGCCGCAAAAAGGGCAACATGGGGTTTTTCCTGTCCCCCATGGACAAGAACGAGCTGTTCAGAACCGTTATACTTGAAGGCGCCCTCCCCAGGAAGACCTTTTCCATGGGAGAGGCGCACGAGAAGCGTTTCTACCTTGAGGCCAGGAGGATAAGGTAGCCTTTCCGCTATCCATCCAGCTTGCTCTTTAAGGTATCCAGTATCTTCTTTTCGAGCCTGGATACCTGCACCTGGGATATGCCAAGCCTCTTGGCCACGTTCTGCTGGGTCTGCCCCGAGTAGTACCGCAGCCATATCAGCCTTTTCTCCCTGCTGCTTAGCTGCTTTATGGCATTATACAGGGAGATCCTCTCCACCGTATCGGCCTCATCGCTGGCCTGGCTGGAAATGATCCTGTCTATCAGCCTGTTTTCCGCCCCGTCGTCATCCTCATACTCCCTGAAAAGGGACTCCGGGGCCCTGGAAGCCTCCATGGCATGGACGACGTTTTCGGCCTCCTCCCCGAGATACTCGGCCAGTTCACCTATTGTGGGAGGCCTTCCCAACTTCTGTTCAAGCTTTTCTCCCGCGTCCCGGGCTTTCAGGGACAGTTCCTTCAGGCTTCTGCTAACCTTTATGGCACCATCATCCCTGAAATACCGGCGGATCTCCCCGAGGATCATGGGCACGGCATAGGTGGAGAAGCGCACATTGAACGAGGGGTCGAACTTGTCCACCGCTTTTATAAGGCCGATACATCCGATCTGGAACAGGTCGTCGATTTCCGCGTTCCTGTTCCTGAACCGGCGAACGACGCTCCAAACAAGCCCGGTGTTGCTGTCAACGATGGCGTTCCGGGCTTCTTTATCACCGTTTTGGGCTTTCTTTATAAGGTCGATGATGTTTTCATCGCTATAATCCATAAAAAGCTACCTGCTTTTCAAATGCTTTGTCATTCGTATCCTTGTGCCCTGTCCGACCTTCGACTCTACCTCCAGGCTGTCCATGAAGGTTTCCATCACCGTAAACCCCATGCCGGTCCTCTCCAGGTCCGGACGGGTTGTAAACAGTGGTGTCCTTGCCTGTTCCACGTCTTCTATCCCTTTCCCGAAGTCCTCGACCGTTATCTCGATCAGGTCGGGATACAAAACGCAGGTCAGTACCACCGTCCCTTCCTCGTCCCCATAGCCATGGATGATGGCATTGGTGACGGCTTCGGATACGGCGGTCCTGATATCGGCGAGCACCTCGATGGAGGGGTCTGCCTGTGCCGCAAACGAAGCCGCCACCACCCTGGCGAAGGACTCGTTTGCCGATTTGCTGAGGAATTCCGTTCTCATCCTGTTAATTGGCTGCATAGTTCAAAACCTCACAATACATTTGAAAATCAGGCGTCAAGCTCGATTAGCTCTTTTATTCCGGACATCCTGAGGATCCTCTGGATCTCAGGCCGTGGTTTTCTTATAACCATACTGCCGCCGATCAGTTTCACCCTGTTCATCCTGCCCAGGATAAGGCCTATTCCCGCGCTGTCCATGAATGTGACCCGGGACAGGTCCAGGACCATATTCTTGACCGGCTCCATCAGGAATTTGCTGTCGATGCGCTCCCTGATCCTTGATGCGGTGTGATGGTCTATTTCACCTTCTATCATCACCACCAGGGAATTGCCATCCCGTTTAAACCTTACATCCATTTTTCCACCTCTGTTTCTTCGGATTGCTGCCGAAAGCGGCCTTTATGCCCTGCGCCCGATAGTGAACCCCATGATGAATATGACCGGGCTCTTTAAAAACCCGGCATATCTTTCATATTCTTTATTTCCCTGGTTCATCCTTTTTGGGCCGGGAATAAACGTACTCCCGGAGCTTTAATAAATAAAGCCTTCGGTCGATTATAGCCTGGTATTCGGATACGGAAATAAAAACGAAGCCTTTTAGAGGAGATATATACTCAGATGCATCAAGGAAAATAATCCTGGTGCGGAAACAAAAAAACCGGATCGGAAGCAGGTTTTATAAGTGAACACAAGAAAAAACCCGGGACCCTTGCATGGACTTAAGACCCCGGGTTGAAACCCATTGATTCGGCTATCCTCTCTATCTTTCTCAGGCGATGGTTGACTCCCGATTTTGAGAGAGGCGGCTCCAGCATCCTGCCAAGTTCGGCCAGGCTCACGTCGGGATTCTCCAGCCGCAGCGCAGCTATCTCACGAAGCGCATCGGGAAGGCTGTCCAGACCTGCATGCTCCTGTATGAACCTTATGCTTTCGGTCTGCCTGAGGGAGGCGTCAACCGTTTTGCTAAGGTTAGCCGTTTCGCAGTTCACTATACGGTTTACCTGGTTGCGCATCTCCTTCATGATCCTGATGTTCTCAAGGTTCATCAGGGCTTTATGCGCGCCAGTGATGTTGAGGAAATCCACTATCTCCTGGCCTTCCTTCAGGTATGCCAGGTAATACCCCTTTCGCTGTATGATACGGGGCTGAAGCCCGAAATCCTTTAGGTACTGGACGTATTCTTCTGCCTGGAGCCGGGTTCTGAATGTAACCTCCAGGTGGTATGACTTGTCGGGGTCGGAGATTGAACCGGCCGCAAGAAAACCGCCCCGGAGAAACGCCCGCTTGCAGCACCTTTTCCGCACCTTGTAGTTCATATACCGGATTTCGCCCGAATCCGTGTTTATTGAAAGGCCTATGTCACTGAGCAGGTCCTGGCCGTCACCGATAAGGCCTGTCAGGTCAAGCTGGTAGACCGAGTGGTTCCTGAACCGGCGCGTCTTTTTGGCGGAAACGCCCGGATCAAACCCGTAAATCTCCTTGGCAAGGACAAAAACATGCCTGGACAGCGGTGCGTTCTCCGTGGAAAGCAAAAGGCGGAATCCGCCCGGGACCTTGCGCAGGGTCAACCCTGCCCTGAGTATACCGGCCAGCTCCGACCTTTTGCAGCACGCTGCGGCAACTTCTATTCTGCTCATTTCCCTCTTGACATCCAGCGAAAAAGACAAAACAGGTTCACGCCTTTCACCTTCAAGGATCACCTGTCCTTAAAGATATCCATTATCGCAACGGCAAGCTTTTCTGGATCATGCCTCACATAGCCGTTATGTATTCCCACCAGGTCCTTTTCAATGACCTTTACTCCCAGTTTCCGGGTCCTGGGCAGGTCCAGTTCAACGGGTGCCGCCCCGTCCTGCCTGTATCTTTCCAGCAGGGAAGGCTCGATGGGACCGTTGTTTACCAGGCAGCAATCAATAAGGTGGCATCCCGCATGCTTATGTACGGCTTCTATATGATCGGCCACCGTATAGTTCTCGGTTTCGCCCGGCTGGGTCATGACATTGCAGACATAGACCCTGATAGCCTTCGCACGGCTTATGGCCTGGGGAACCTGCTCAACCAGGAGATTCGGGATAATGCTTGTATAAAGGCTTCCGGGCCCCATCACGATGATATCGGCCTTGCCGATGGCATCGATAATCTCTTTTATGGGCCTAACCGATTCCTTGTCGAAGCGTACCCTGTCAATGGGCCCGGGATGGAATTGATGATGGGAACCGATGCGGGATTCACCCTCGATGACCGTGCCGTCCTTCAATTCTGCCACAAGGTTCACGTTCTCGTCGGTTACGGGATAGACCCTTCCGGTTATGGCCAGAACCTGGCCCATATTGGTGACGGCCTGTACGAAATTGTTATCCGAAATGCCGCACATTGCGGCAAGGAACAGGTTGCCGAAAGACTGCCCCTTAAGGCGGCCCTCAGGGAACCTGTAGTTCATAAGCTTTTCCAGCACGGGCTCTGTTTCGGCCAGGGCCACCATGCAGTTCCTTATATCCCCTGGGGGGAGCATTCCCAGGTCGCAGCGAAGCTGGCCTGACCCGCCGCCGTCGTCGGCCACTGTGATAATGGCCGTAATGTTGCTGGTATAATGCTTGAGGCCTCTCAGCATCGTAGATATGCCCGTGCCGCCGCCGATTACCACGACCTTCGGCCCTGAGGACAGGATCTTTCTCCTGTATAAAACATCCCCGATATCTTTCACGTTCTTCGGCTTTCTTGGCATACCGTTGGGATAGATATTAATGAGCTTTACAATCAATCTTTGCAGGCAGACAAGAACCAGGTACACTCCCAGGACTCCCAGGAAAATCGCTACACTCAGCTGTATCTGCCCGACATTAACATCCTTGAGCAGTACCAGTATGGAACTTAATATCAGGATGAGGCCTGCAAGACCGATTATGAGATATCTCTTGAAACGAAAACCAATCAGAAACCACCTGAGTGTTTTCATACCGCTTTAATCCCCCATATCATCCCTGTCTATGTCCCTGTGCTGTGTCACTACGCTGCTTCCCTTATCCTTCTGCATTTGCGCGAGACGGTTGGCAATGGTAACCGAGCGGTGCCTGCCGCCGGTACAGCCAATGCCGATGATGAGCTGGGTTTTTCCTTCCTTCACATAATAGGGGATCAGGAAGTGAATCATTTCGTTGAGCTTGCTGAGGAATTTTCTGCTCTCAGGGAAGGACATCACATAGTCGGCTACATCCGGGTCCAGGCCGGTCTTGTGCTTAAGTTCGGGCACATAGTAGGGATTCGGGATGAACCGGACATCGAAAACAAGGTCGCAGTCCATGGGTATGCCATACTTGAAGCCGAAGGAAACGATATTGAGTATCAGGCCTTTGAACGGCCTGCCTTCGACGAACAGGCTGGCTATCTCCTCCTTGAGCTGCCGTGGCAGGAGATTTGAGGTATCGATGATATAATCGGCCTTGTCCTTGACAGCCTGGAGGATCTGCCTCTCCTCCTCAATCCCTTCCGCGATGCGTCCATCGGGCGAAAGGGGATGATGGCGCCTTGATTCCTTGAAACGCTTTACCAGTACCGCGTCGGTGGCATCCAGGAAAAGGATCTTGTACGTGATTCCCATCTCCCGGAGTTGCTGCAGCGCGGGGAAAAGGTCCAAAAACATGATCCCGCCGCGGATATCCACGATCAGGGCAATTTTACCGATGGGGCTCTTGCTCTGTATGACCACTTCTGCAAACTTTGGAATAAGTGACGGAGGGAGGTTGTCCACGCAAAAATAGCCGATATCCTCAAAGTATTTTACGCAAAGGCTCTTTCCTGCTCCTGACATTCCTGTTATAATCAGCAGATTCATATTTCTCCTCCGATGATCCTGACCTCCGGCTCCAGCAGGACCCCAGTCCTTTCATAAACCGTTTTCCTTACGTATCTTATGAGATCCAGCACATCCTGGCTGGTTGCATTCCCGAGGTTAACGATAAACCCGCAGTGTTTGTCCGATACCTGGGCCCCTCCGATGGTGCAGCCCTTAAGTCCGCATTCCTGTATAAGCTGGCCGGCAAAATAGCCCTCGGGCCTCTTGAAAACGCTTCCGGCGCTGGGCATGTTAAGCGGCTGCTTTTCCCGGCGCCTGCCGTTGAAATCATCCATCCTTCTTTTTATATCGGCCTTATCGCCAGGACGGAGCAGCAGCGTTACCTCCAGGACAACCAGCCTGTCGGTCTGTATCCTGCTTTTCCGGTAACCAAAGGCATGTTCTTCACCCTTAAGCCGGATAATACTTCCCAGCTCATCAACGCAGAGGGTTTCAGCCACCACGTGGCTCATCTCACCGCCATAAGCCCCGGCGTTCATGCTTACCGCGCCGCCTATGGTGCCCGGTATGCCCGATGCAAACTCAAGTCCCTCGAGGCCTGATTCCAGGGCAATGGCCGATACGGCAGTTAGGGAAGCTCCGGCCTGGGCAGTTATCCTGTTTCCTACATGGTCAATCCGGGACAGTTTGCTGCCGATCCTTATCACAACGCCGTCGTACCCGCTGTCGGGAAAGATAAGATTGGTGCCGTTGCCCATGATATAGAATTCAAGATGCTTTTTCCTCAGGTATTCAAGTATCTCAAGGACTTTTTCGGTCGAGTCGGGTTCCGCCAGAAAACGGGCCTCCCCGCCGGTTCTGATGGATGTATATTGCTTCATGGACACGTTCTGTGCAACAGAACCCTCGCCCAGTATTGAAACCATATCCCTGAAGACTTCATTGTCCCCCAAATTTGTTCAACTCCTGAAAATGGGTCATGGATTATTTTCCTTCATTTTCCGGTCTTTAAACCTGTTTTTGATCCAAGAATTATAATATTCATGCCGGCGGGTTTATATTTCACGATTTTTCGGCCATATCATCGTTCGATCCTTAAAGCCTGGGATCCTTGTTCATGTCCTCTGTTATCCTGCGTGTGAATGTCTCGGCGGCGTTGTATCCCATCTTCCGCTGCCTGTTGTTCATGGCCGCCACCTCTATAATTATGGCCAGGTTTCGTCCCGGTCTTACCGGTATGGTAAGGGACGGAACCTTTATACCGAGGATCTCGGTATACTGTTCGTCCACTCCCAGCCGCTCATAATGCTTTTCGGGGTTCCAGAGCTCCATTTTAACCACGAGATTGATGCTCTCGGTCATCTTAACCGAGCCAACGCCGTACAGGTATTTCACGTCCAGGATCCCAATACCGCGTATCTCAACGAAATGCCTGATGACTTCCGGCGCTGAACCCACCAGCGTTTTGCTGGAAACGCGGCGCACTTCCACCAGGTCATCGGCAACCAGCCTATGCCCTCTCTTCACAAGCTCAAGGGCGGTTTCGCTCTTGCCCACGCCGCTCTCTCCCAGTATCAGGATGCCTTCGCCATAGACCTCCACCAGCTCGCCGTGCATGGTTTCCATGGGGGCAAGCTCCACGTTCAGGTATGATATGAGGTTCCCGACAAACCTTGAAGTGACTTCCTGGGTGCCCAGCAGCGGCACTTTGCATGCGCGGGCAACCTCTACCATCTCCGGGTAAGGTTCCATCCCCCTTGCCAGGATTACGCAGGGAATGCCTTTGGAAAAAAGCGCGAACAGGCTGTTATAGCGCTGTTCGGGTGTCATCCTGCCAAGGTAGGTCATCTCTACCTTACCTATGACCTGGACACGTTCATTGCCGAAGTACTCGAAGAAGCCGTCCAGTTGCAGACCCGGCCTGTTAATGTCGGTGGAGGTGACAAGGATGTCGTCGAACTCGGGGGAATATACGATCTTATCGAGCATGAACTCCTTCACGATCTTTCCGAGCCTGACGCTCTGAGTTCCGTTATTCATAACCCCAGTGCCTCCATAACAACATTCTTCATCTCATCCCTCCTGCATACCCTGCCGTGGCGAACAGGCTTATCCTCAAGGCCCTTGAGCCCTTCGGGAATGGGAAGGCCGGTTTTCTCCGAAAGCTTCTTCAGCAGCTCAAACTCATCATCGGAGTCATCCATGGACAGCGCCTTGCAGACGCTGGCGTTGAACTTGAACGGGCTTGCGGTGGAAACCATGACCGTCGGTGTCAGGTCGCCCGTGGTGATAACATATTTGTCATAAACGTCTATCCCTACCGCAGTATGCGTATCGCAGACATAGCCGTATTCGTCGTACACGCACTCTATGGTCTTGAGGGTCTCCTCCTGCGATGACCATCCTCCCCAGAAATGCTCGTTGAGAAGGCGCAGGGCCGAAGGTCCTATATCGTAGTAACCCTCGTTCCTGAGCCTGGCCATCCAGTCGCTGACCCTTTCGGGATCACGTCCTGAGAGCTCATATAGAAGTCTTTCCAGGTTGCTGGAAATTAAAATGTCCATGGAAGGCGAAATCGTACGGACAAAATCCCTTCTCCTGTCATATACGCCGCTATGTATGAAGTCGGTCAGCACCTTGTTGTCGTTTGAGGCGCAAACCATTCTGTTCACCGGCAGACCCATCCTCATGGCGTAATAGCCGGCGAGTATGTTTCCGAAATTGCCCGTGGGAACCACGAAGTTTATCTTTTCGCCGAAGCTGATGCGCCCCTGTTTCACCATGTCGGCATAGGCGGAGAAATAATAAACTATCTGGGGAACAAGCCTTCCCCAGTTGATGGAATTGGCCGAAGAGAACTTAAGACCCTTTTCCGCCATCACCTTTATCAGGGACTCATCGGTAAAGATCTGCTTTACGCCGGTCTGGGTATCGTCGAAATTCCCCTCGACACCGAATACAAGGACGTTGCCGCCTTCCTGGGTAACCATCTGGCGCTTCTGGACCTCGCTGACACCGCCATCAGGGTAAAATACTATTATCCGTGTCCCCTCAACATCGGCGAAGCCCTCAAGGGCGGCTTTCCCCGTATCCCCGGACGTTGCCACCAGGATGACTATCTCGTCCTTCTCCCCGGTTTTCCGCATGGCCTTCACAAGGAAATGGGGCAGGATCTGAAGCGCCATATCCTTGAATGCGCAGGTGGGGCCGTGCCAGAGTTCCAGGATGTTCAGGCTGCTGTTCATCAGCACAACCGGCGCGATGTCTGCGCTGGAGAACTTCCTGGTGTTGTAGGCCTTATCCACGCAATCGGCAAGTTCTTCCTGCGTGAAATCGTCCAGGTATCCCCTGAGGATGTACTTTGCCCTTTCCTGGTAGCTCATGGGTACCAAAGCCTTGATTTCATCCATGGACAGCCGGACAAACCCTTCGGGAACATAAAGGCCTCCGTCGCTGGCTATCCCTTTCTTTATAGCCTCGGCTGAGGGGATAACATCCCCTTTGCCCCTCGTACTTTCGTACAGCATCATTTCAAACACTCCCGGGAGCTTGATATTTAATACATAAACCGACAGAATAATCATAATATAAAGCCCCGGAAATTGCAATGAATCCCCATGAGTTGCCTGTCCCGCGATGTTCATCTTTTATTAATAAATAATTAATCTAATAGTAACATTCAGCTATATTATTCCATGGTATAATCAGGATGAAGTTATTTATTCCTCCTTTTATATATCAGTTATTTGATCTGATTTTACTTTATATGGAAAGCGCCGGAGATTGCTATTATTTCATAGGTATATCCTCTGCAGGTGCTTTTTTTTCTGCCTTTTTTAGTATAGAATGATGTTGGTCTTCGCCCCCATAATCTTCCGGGGTATATTAGAATCTGTACAGGACCAGGTGCATAAAAGGAGGAAAAAGAAACGGACAGTCGGGTTCTTGGCCAAAACAGCAGGAAACGGGAATCATATCTTGCCATTATCATCATGATTGTGGTTTTCAGGCTGGTTGCAAGCCTGATGGAACCCTACAGAATTGATATGAACGGGTACTTGGCATGGAGCAGGCATCTTGCCGAAAGCGGCCCTGCTGACCTGTATTCCAGGTTCCATGTTGTCTATGCCCCCTTCTACCTGTATTTCCTGTGGATCACGGGCATTATTGCCGATTTTCTCAGCCTGCCCGGCTATCTCCATATATGGCTGATCAAGCTGTGGTCGGTCATTTTCGAATTCATCGGCGCCCTGATAATACTTAAGATGGCGGAGCGCGCCAGCCGCAGGGACTTTGGCAGGCTGGCAGCCCTGTTCTACATGCTGAACCCTGGCTCCCTGTTCAACTCTTCGGTATGGGGGCAATTCGATTCCATTCCCGCCACAATGCTGCTGGCCGTAATCTACCTTTTTGAACTGGGAAAGCGCAACACGGCGGCGCTTCTTTTCCTGGTCGCCGTGCTCACAAAACCCCAAAGCGGGCTTTTAGCCCCCATGGTGCTGTACCTGTACTTCAAGGACTTCAGGTTTGAGTGGAAAAGAATTGGAAGGATGGCCGCAGCCATAATAGCCGGTATCGCGATATACCTTGCCATCGTGCTCCCGTTTTACAAGCCGACCCAGCTATGCGGGACCACTGTTCCGGCCTTCCTGGACCCCTTCTGGTGGCTGTTTGACCTGTATCTTCGGAGTATCGGGGACTACCCTTTTGCTACGGCTAACGGTTTTAATATCTGGACACTGATCGGGGGACAGATACAGGAAGACTCCCTGCCATTCATGGGCCTTACCTACCAGTGGTGGGGAAATATCCTGTTCCTCCTTTCAGCGGTTTATGTATTCTACCTTCTGTATAAAGGGAAAGGGTCGGGCAGGGCCATTATATACTGCTCCTACCTGATGCTGTTCAGCGCCTTCATGTGGATGACCAGGATGCATGAGCGGTACCTTCTTCCCGCAATCATCTTCATAGTTATGGCAGCAGTATATGACAGGATGCATA
Source organism: Clostridiaceae bacterium (assembly GCA_012719645.1). Classification (GTDB taxonomy): domain Bacteria; phylum Bacillota; class Clostridia; order DSM-8532; family DSM-8532; genus Thermoclostridium_A. The sequence continues at coordinate 5,141 of JAAXZX010000042.1, read as the reverse complement.
TTCCAGCCGCCGTGCTTACCAGCCTGTGCGTCTTTGCCAATCAACTGGTGATATATATAGTTTCCTTCAGGAAGGTCTACTGGCTTTCAAGGTGGAATCCCGCAGCTATCTGCATCGCAGCGGCAACCCTAATCGTCTATGCCCTGGCCATGGTGAACGGATACCGGTGGCTTTCGAAAGAAAGCCCTGCACGCGGGGATTAATATAAATACGAAAAGAAGGTTTTATCACCCATGATGGAAGAACAGATGCTTGAACGCGCCGGGCTTGAGCCCGGAAGAAGGATGAACAGAAGGGATCTGGTCATTGTTACGATAATGACCCTGGTCTACCTTTTCATAGCCCTGATCAACCTGGGCTCATTTGAGGCTCCCCAAACAGGATGGGAACCTGATCGCCTCAACGAAAGCTTCGTGGTGGACTTCGGAAGGGAAGTACAGATTGATAAGATCTTCCTTTACGGAGGTCTCGGACATGCCTGGGGCTGCTTCGGATCCCTTGAGATAAAGGCCTGGGATGGCGAAAAGTTTGTTCCATATACCTTCCTGGATATGAAGTCAATCTTTCGCTGGACTTATAGTACCGACAGCGTCAAGACCAGCAAGCTCCTGGTTATCAGTCAATACCTGCGCTCCGATGACGAGGATGAGAGTAACAGGTACTACAAGGCTGAATACCGTGAGATGGCCTTTTTCTCAGGTTCGGAGCTAATAAAGGATTTCACCGTAACCGACGTGAAATCCAACCAGGATGTAAGCCTTCTTTTCGATGAACAGGAACTGGTTCCTGACAGGCCTTCTTTCTTTAACGGGACCTATTTCGATGAGATATACTTCCCCAGGACTGCCCTTGAGCAGATCGAAAAACGGTCTATCCTGTATGAAAACACCCACCCGCCCCTGGGTAAAACCCTGCTGGGCATTGGAATCCGTGTTTTCGGCATGAACCCGTTCGGATGGAGGATCATGGGTACCCTTTTCGGCGCCCTGATGCTTCCCTTGATGTACCTTACCGGAAAGCGGATGTTCAAGGACAGCTTCTGGGCTTTCTTCTGCACTTTCCTTCTCATGTTCGACTTCATGCACTTTGCCCAGACACGGCTGGCCACCATAGACAGCTATACCGCTTTCTTCGTCATGGGCACATACCTGTTTATGCTGGATTACTACGATTCCTGGGCTTTCGAGAGGGGTTTTTTCAGGTCATTGGTTCCGCTTCTTTTCTCGGGGATCTTCCTGGGGCTTGGCGGGGCTACAAAGTGGATTGCGCTCTATGGCGCCTTTGGCCTGGCGGTTCTTTTCTTTGCGTCAAGGATCATGGAATACATTGAATACAACAGGCGCCTTGACCAGGCTGTGAACCAGAAACAGGTAAAGCCTGGCTCGCTGAAAAAGCTTCGCCGGGCATACGCAGGCAAGTATTTTGTGCTGACCTGCCTCTTCTGCGTCCTGTTTTTCATTATAATTCCGGCCGCCATATATACCTTGTCTTTCATCCCCATCCAGAACCTTGATGACAACAGGACCCTCGTGGAAGAGGTTATCGATTCCGTAAAGAGCATGTACGAGTACCATAAGGGCGTAAATACGCCCCACCCCTATTCCTCCCACTGGTATGAATGGCCCCTGATGTTAAGACCCATCTACTACCATGCCGGGCCACTGCTTCCCGAGGGAATGGGATCTTCCATAGCCTCTTTCGGAAACCCCATGGTCTGGTGGACGGGATTTATCGCGTTTTTCGTCATGATCTGGCTTCTTTTAGCCGGAAAGATTAAAAAGAACCTTGGCCCTGCGGAATCCAGGATCGGATGGTTCCCGATCGTTGGCTATCTATCCCTGTACCTTCCCTGGGTGATAGCCCCAAGGAAGCTGACCTTCATATACCATTATTTTTCCTGCGTTCCTTTCCTGATTCTCATGATCGCTATGGTAATGCGTTACCTTGAAGGGATTAAGCGAGTCGGAAGAAGGGCATCATACATTCTGATGTCTCTGGTACTGGTCCTGTTCATCCTGTATTATCCCGTATTATCCGGGCTTGTGGTGCCAAGATGGTACCTCAACGCGCTGAGAATTCTGCCCGGCTGGGCCTGGTGATTGGAGGAGCATATGTCAATCAGGGAAAAACTTATGAATAACCGGCTGCTGAAGGATTTCATGAACCCCGAAACCCTTGGCCAGTTCATACGCTATTTTATCGTGGGCATTGTGGGATTCATCCTGGAATATGCACTGTTCATCCTCCTGCGGGATAAACTGAGAATAAACGAACTCCTGTCGAATATCATGGTTTATACCGTCATCTTCTGGTTCAACTTTCTGCTTAACAAGTTTTTCTCATTCAGGTCCAGGAACAACTTCAAAAGGCAGCTTTTATACTACGGCATCCTTTTCGTGTTCAACCTGACGGTGGGCAATATCCTCCTGTTTTCGGGGATACGGTACCTCCTGGTACTGGGCTTCGGCGAAGGATCATGGCCGGTGCTGTACCTGCCCAAGATCCTCATCATGTTCTTCATTGTTTCGTGGAACTTTGTACTGTACAAGAAGGTCATATACAAATAGAGAAGGTATTGGTGATAAGAAGTGTTTCGTGTTGGCATAATCGGCGGCGGCCTTACCGGGCTCACCGCGGCATACAGGCTTGCGAAGAAGGGTTTTCCTGTCGCTGTATTTGAAGAGGCCGGCGAGCCCGGCGGCCTTGCTTCTTCGATTGATCTCGGCGCTGTCAGCCTGGAAAGGTTCTACCATCATATATTTACGAGCGACCAGCACCTGCTGGACCTCTGCAATGAGCTTGGGCTGGGAGACCTGTTGGAATGGCATGAGCCCAAAAACGCCATATACATAGAGAACCGGCTTTACCCTTTTACCTCGCCCATGGATCTCCTGCGGTTCAGTCCCATAAGCCTTGCATCCAGGGTCCGCACGGGTTTGCTTACACTGACATCGCGCTATATCCGGGACTATATGCCCCTGGAAAGCCAGACAGCCCGGGACTGGCTTATCAAAAGGGCCGGAAAGGATTCTTACCATAAGATATGGGAACCGCTGCTGGTTTCCAAGTTCGACAGGGATGCGGACCTGGTATCGGCGACCTGGATATGGAACAAGTTCAAGCTCCGCGGCGCTTCCAGGGCAAAGGACATAAGCAGGGAAATGTTGGGCTATATGAAAGGCGGATTTGCCCGGCTCATAGAAAGGCTTGTTGAGGAAGTATTCAGGGCCGGGGGCGCCATACGGACAAGCTGCAGGATCAGCGGTATAAGCCGCCTCGGGGATGGACGGCTGGCGCTTGCAGGATGCCCGGAAGAAGAAGCCTTTGACCGGGTTTTGTTCACCGGCTCGCCGCAGCAGTTGGCAGCGCTGGATTCCCCTCTTCCGGCTGATTACAGGGAAAGCCTTGCTGCCCTTAAGGCCAAGGGCAATATCTGCATGATCCTGGAACTTGACCGGAGCCTTTCCCCATACTACTGGATCACCGTGGCCCAGCGGGATATCCCGTTTGTGCTGGTTATCGAGCATACCAACCTGGTAGGCCTCGAAGGCTACGGGTCCCATATTGTCTATCTTTCACGGTATGCGCACCACCAGGACGATCTCTTTTTAAAGAGCGACCGGGAGATCGAGGCCATCTTCATGGACGGATTATCGAAGATTTTCCCCGGGTTCAGCAGGGAATGGGTAAAGAGAACCAGCCTGACCAGGGTTTTGTATGCCCAGCCTGTTATAACGCGCCACTATTCAAAGCAGGTTCCGCCGCTTAAAACGCCTTTGGACGGCCTGTTCCTTGCATCCATGGCGCAGATCTACCCCGAGGACAGGGGTATGAACTATGCCGTGAGGCTTGGACTTGAAGCCTCGGATGAAATCATGGGGAATTTGTAGTATACTTGCAGTAACGCAAGTTAAACTAATACCTGGGAGGAAGCCATGGAAAAAATCGTTTGTTCGGTCATCGTTCCCATGTACAATGAGGAAGAAGTGATACACGAAACTTACCGCCGGTTGACCCGGGTAATGAAGGATTTCGGCGAGGGTTACGAGATAATAATGATCAACGACGGCAGCCGGGACAAAACCGGCGAGATCATCAGCCAGCTTTGCAAACAGGACAGCAATGTCAAAATGATAGATTTTGCCCGCAATTTCGGTCACCAGACAGCCATAACCGCGGGCATGGATTATGCCGCGGGGGATTGCATGGTGATTATCGACGGGGACCTGCAGGACCCGCCCGAACTGATACCTGAAATGATACGCATCTGGAGAGAAGGTTACGATGTGGTTTATGGAAAGCGCATCTCCCGCAAGGGTGAAACCTTCTTCAAGAAGTTTACCGCCAAGTGCTTCTACAGGATTTTAAAAGCCCTTACCGATGTGGATATACCCGTGGACACGGGAGATTTCAGGCTCATCGACAGGAAGGTTTGCGAGGCATTAAAACAGCTTCCCGAAAGAAACCGCTATGTCCGCGGCCTCATGAGCTGGGTCGGGTTCAAGCAGAAAGCGCTGGAGTTTGAGCGCGCCGAGCGGTTTGCAGGTGAAACCAAGTACCCCCTGAAGAAAATGATCAAGCTGGCCTCGGACGGTATTATTTCATTCTCCTACAAGCCGCTCAAACTGGCCACCTATATCGGTTCCGCCATTTCCATTATCAGTTTCCTCTATTTGATCGTGGTCATCATCCAGAGGATCTTCTGGCCTCATTCCACCCAGTCCGGATGGGCTTCGCTTATTGCCGTAAGCCTTTTCTTCAATGGCATAATCCTGCTCATGCTGGGTATCATAGGCGAGTATATCGGAAGGATCTACGACGAGGCAAAAGGACGGCCTCTCTACATCATAAAGCGCCTTGAAAACATGGAAGACCGCGAAGGCCCCCGCTTCAAGCTTTAGACCAGGGGGACGGTTCCGCTGGTTCGAACCAAGGGGACGGTTCCGCTGGTTCGAACCAAGGGGACGGTTCCGCTGGTTCGAACCAAGGGGACGGTTCCGCTGGTTTGTTGCAAAAGATTGCTTAATCAGCTTCTCCCCCGTAATGGAACTGAAAAAGCACCCCACAACAACATACCCGAACTGTCATTGCGTGCGGAGCGCGGCAATCTCATCAAATCCTACCCGCAATGACATACGCCT
>JAAXZX010000003.1 GCA_012719645.1 Clostridiaceae bacterium | reverse complement strand
TTATGCTTGCGGACCTTACATCCTTGCCATAGATTACACCAGGGATGAAACCCTGCCTTCTCGCCTTGTTGGCCTTTTCATTCCTTAACTGCGCACTGATAACAGCTTCGCTCATATGAATGCCTCCTTTTGCTTTAATTTTTGGAAAGCTTGAAAAAGAGAGCCTTTGAAAGACTCTTGCATGCAAAGCAGTCAAACCTGTATGTATGCAGATTAAGTCAACTTGAAAAATGCTTGCAGGATGCAAACTGAAAATGATTATGGACCGTGAATCTTCATGAACAAAAGCCCCCCGCACCAATCGCAAAAGAGTTTCCATCGTCATCGGTGGAAGCAACTTTTGTGCAGTATCAGCGTTCATTTTCACCTGTGCGCTGATTTGATAAATATTTTAACCGATCGATTCTTAAAAAGTCAAATCGCGGCTTTGCTTATTTCCCGGCGAAAATAGCCGTCCGTTTTATCTGACAATAGCACAGACGGCTTAAACACCCTGTTTTGGCAATCTCCTGCCATTTTACAGCCTTGCGGTATCCGGAGATATGCCTTATTTCTCCACGACCTTCCTGTATGGTTCTATCATTCCTTCAAGAAACCTGTTTCCAATCTTCGATCTCAGTCTGGAAGAAGACATAAGGGCGCCCACAAGGTACATTTTCACTATCGTACCCTTCCTCTTCTGCGGAAAGTCATATAGCCCATGTTCCCTGTAGAACCGGTGATCGGCCTTCATCAGACCCCGCATTTCCCAGATAAGGTCCCTGAATATCTTCATGCCGCCGACACCGTAGAAATTCCTTGGCTGGGCATACCTGTGGCTTACCGCGTAGTCGAGCCTTGCCGCAAGCCTGTCAATCTCAGTATCCGGATCTGTCTGGTCGCATGCCACCCCTGCCAGGAAATTGCCTCCAACCTCGCTCCTGCCCTCGATAATCAACTTCAGGTTGGCCTCAGCCGGATAGTTTCCGCTCACAAGATACCCGACGGGTTTTCCCATGGTCACCGTCCTGTGGCCGTTGCAGAACTGCCTGTCATCATAGATTTTGAAAACAGGGCCCATTGAGTGGTCCTTAATTTTAAACGCGTAAACGATGGCATCGGCGGTCTGTATCCCGTCGCGCAGGAAATTGTCAAAGCCGTCCCTGTAAACGCACTTTCCAGTAGCTGCACAGTTGAAGCATCCCAGGCATCCATCCTGGAACGGGTACTCCGAGATGTTGACCACGCGGCTTTTATGCCTGAGCACCGCCCTGAAACGGTTTATCATGTCGCCGAGTTGCCTGTCATCCTTTCCGCAATCGGTGACTACTACCACATCTCCGGTTTTCCCTTCCTCATCCGGCACGGCGGCGCTGACAGGAAGGTATGCCGGGGCCTCGGCAGGTTTCGGGATGGTTTCGTACACATCATGCTCCACACACCAGCAGACAAACTCAAAAAATTCCCTGGCGTGTTTCTGCCCCTCTTCGGTCAGAAGGTCGTCCATATCAGCTGACAGCCCGTTAATGTATTTCATGCCAAGATCCTGGCAGTTCTGCCGGATAAACTCATGGGCTGTAACATCATAAAAATGCTTGGAAGTGGTGATCTGGGCGGCGAATTTTCCTGACACGTCAATGCCCGATGCTTTCAGAAGCTCAATGAACCGGTGCAGTTGGCTCGGAGCGATAAAGGTGTAAACCGGGTAGGAGAAAATGATCAGATCGGCGCCTAAAACCGCGTCAGCCGCCGCTGAAAAATCCTTCTCCATGGCCCTGATGTCCCGGCCGACATTAAGATAACTGAATTCATGGCCAGGGAAATGCTTCTCCAAATACAGTGATGTATGCAATGTAATGCTGTACTTGCCTTTAGGGCTTCCGTTCAGGACCAGTACCTTCATAATGTGCCACTCCATCCATGGATGCGTTTTGGCCTGTTCCTCATCCAGCGCCTTATATTATTCTATCATAAAATCTGCGCTAAAACCTTCTTAAGCCCACCTTCATTCAGTGGCTGGAGGGTCAGGAACCTGACTTTATAAAAGGCCGCATAGTTATTGAACACACCTGGCACCGTCCTGGCCTTTTCCGGCGAATCCACCTCCATAATGGTCAGCGGGATACCGTTATCCCTGCAATACTGCTCTGCCTCCCGGATGCAGTTGAGAATGAACGGGCATTGCCTTGAGTAATAGATTGTCAGGTCCTTGGAGCCGGTCTCCTGCCTGCGGGCGGACACCGCGAAAGAAGGTTTCTTCCCGTCAAGCGATAAGGCCACAAGTTCATAGCTGCCTGCTTCCGGATTTCATTTCTTCCAGCGTTTCAGCGTAGGGAAGTATTCCCTCATCACATTTCTTGCCTGATCCCCGCTCATACCCGGGTTTGCGGCAACCATATGCGGGACGCAGAATTCTATCATTTGCTCCATGGATATATCCGCTGTAAACGCCCCGTCCTTCCAGCAATAAATGCAATAGTCCTCATTCTTTGATCCATCGGCGTTTGTGCCGTACAACTCATCGGTGTTTCCCATGGGCATGGCACAGGACTGACAATATCTTTCACTCATCATATTACCTCCCTGTCAGGCTCTTGCCTGTTTTTACCCATGGTAACACAGAAAACCTGACAACAGTTCGTCAGGTTTTTTTATCTGTTTCCAATACTTGCAGCCGCCTTTTATAACTCGATTCCTTTGACAAACTCTGTGACCGCCTGGATATACTGGTCTGTTTTTATCAGCAGGGCGAGGTGTCCGCCGCTTATCCCGGTGTTGACAACGGGATTGGGCATCATCCTGATAAGCGCCTGCTTGACCGGTTCCCCAAATGTATTGTCATCTTCGGAAAGCAGCAGCAAAACCCTTTTGTCAAGGTGAGAAAAACTGTCTTTTTTTATCTCCTGTTCATTCTTCAGATCGATCATCAGGGAGCACATTTTCAGTTCATGGCTGCGGGTCAGCCTGCCATAAATATACCTGAAAAGATCAGTCAGATACTTGTTCACTTCGGGCGTGCCCTGGTTGAAAAGTTTATCGGTATGCCTGATGAGTATACTTCTCAGCATGGGAACAGGGACTGTCTTTACAAGCAGAATAGACTTCTTCAGCCTTTTTATCATTTGCAGCATGGCATTCATGGCATCCTCATCCATGTCCGAGTCAAGGCACCCCGTATTTGACAGTACCAGTCCTTTTACTGTTTCCGGATGCCTTTTTGTTATAACCTGGGCAATAAGGCCGCCGTAGGACTGTCCTACCAGGAAAACATTCTTCAGTTCCAGGGCATTAATGAGACCCGCTATGCCGTCCGCCAGCACGGAGTTACGGCATGTTTCCGCCGGGTAGTCAAATGTCAGAACCGTGAACGATTCGGCAAAAGCAGTAAAGTGCCTGTAGAAGGCATCGGAGATGCCAAGTCCGCCTATCAGCAGCACGATAGTCCTGTCGCCTTTTCCTCCGAGCCTGTAGTTGAATGTCAGCCCATTGACCTGCATGGTTTGTATGGGGTAGTTTTCATTGAATCGTTCAAATTCAGCCTGAAAACTCATATGAAACCTCCTGTATCATCAAGGTTCCGGTGAACCGACGTCCTGTTTTGTGAGGGTTCCTTCGAACCGGAGGAACCGTCCCCCTGGTTTGACGAACCGGAGGAACCGTCCCCCTGGTTTGACGGAGGAACCGTCCCCCTGGTTTGACCGATCTCGCGATCACATCCCTGCTGGTCACAGCAGGGAGATTCCCCAAACGTCATTGCGTGTGAAACAACGCAGGGGACGGATAAGTTCCGCCCCCTGCATTATTCTGCCCTACCCGTTGTTAAACCTCCTGATCAGCAAATACGCAATTGCGTTTATCCCGCTATCAATCTGATGCTCTCCGCTCTGCATACGCTCCGTCAAAAACCCCTGAGTTCCATCATGAACAGTATCTGTCCCAAAGCCTCCCCGCTCATTCTTAACCCCGGGGCGCTTATTTTTAGCAATCCTGTAATCGGGCATTTTTACCACACTCCCACAATAATGCTCTGCTCTGTTGTGCAAATGGTTGCGTGTTTGCACTTTTTTCAGACGGCCGTCCAGCCGTGACGCAGGCTCCTCTCCGGCTGTGACTTCATTTTAATATTGCGTAAGGAAGTATGCCCGACTTTTATTGCAATTAATTGCGGTGAATCATTCCATTCCGGAAATGCACAGGATAAAAACACATCAGGCCTGTCAGCGGTAAATCCGGGAGATGCTTTCGGCCATGTTTTTTATTGTATTTCTAAGCTCAACCGGCTCCAATACTTCTATTTTGTCACCAAACCCCAGCAAAAAGCCGTATAACCACCCATCAATCTTCATCTGGAATGTTACCTTCAGCCTGCCGTCCGGATCAGTTTCATAATTGTCCACACCAAAAATATCATTCACCGAATAAATCATGGACTTGTCGAACAAGACCACAATGGTCGAATGCTTGTCAGCGTCAAATTCGCTGTTCAGCTTCACGCTGTCCATGGAAAAATCCCTGGGCTCAAATCCGGTTTCAGTTATCCCAAGGCCGCTCATCCTCCTGAGCCTGAACAGCCTGAAGTCGTTCCTCAAAAGGCACCAGGCATATAGATACCAGTTGGATTCCTTGAATATTATGATATAAGGCTCTGCCCTTCTTTCAGTGAGCCTGCCATTGCTGTAGTACATAAACTCAATTATTCTCCGCTCCTGTATGGCCTTCTTTATCTCCCGGATCCGCACCCCAAGCTGATCGTTCCTGTTCCACGGGGACAAGTCAATCATGATCTCGTTGCCCGTTGGGATATAATCGGATGCGCCTGCCACACAGGTAAGCTTTTCTATCAGAAGCTTTATTTTTTTATCCTCGCTTATGCTGTAAAGCCCCTTCAGCCCGGCAACTATCCTGAACACCTCATCGCTGGTCAAAAGATTCCTGTCAAGCTTGTACCCCTCCATTATGCCGATGCCGCCATCCACTCCCTGGTATGCGATTACTGGAATACCGGCCTGTGATAAGGCTTCAATGTCCCTGTAGATCGTCCGGACAGAAACCTCAAATCTGTCAGCCAGTTCCTTGGCCTTAACCTTTTCGCGGTTCAGCAGGTATATAATTATGGACAGCATTCTTTCAAGCTTCATGTTCATAAACTGACCACCCTCTTCTTATGCCACATTATAACATGAGAAAAACCTGACACGCCATGTCAGGTTTTTATAGACTAAAATTAATAGCCCATCAGTCAGTGAAAGTTTTAAATCAACCATAAGCCGCCGGGCATGGCTTAGCGGTATTCAGCCGATCTACCCTGGCAAGGTTACAATAAACTCTGTCCCCTTATCAACCTCGCTCTGTACCTGGATACTTCCTTTATGGGCATCCACTATCGCCTTCGCTATGGTAAGGCCGATCCCGGCGCCGCCGGTCAGCCTGTTTCTCGATTTGTCCGCACGGTAGAACCGTTCAAAAATATATGGCAAGTCCTCCGGATGGATGCCTGTCCCGGTATCCTTCACCGATATCATTACAGCATCGTCGGAACCCCTCACGGAGACCTGAACCAGCCCCCCCTCCGGCGTGTATTTCAGGGCGTTCGACAGCAGGTTGATGATAACCTGGCTGATTTTGTCCTTGTCGGCAGTGATTATCTCACCTACACCCGCAAACTCTATTTTAACTCCCTTGCCGGCATATTCATTCTCGAAGTTCCGTATGATATGCCGTATGAGTTCCGAAACATCAAAGCTCGTTTTCGTAAGGATCAGGCTGTCACTCTCATATTTCGCCAGTTTTTCGATATCCCCTATCATCCTGCTGATTCGCATGATCTCCTCGTGACAGCTTTCCAGCCTTTTGGCATCAGGTTCCCAGATGCCGTCAATCATGGCTTCCATGTGGCTTTGCAGGGTAGCCAGGGGAGTTCTCAATTCATGGGCCACATCCGCCGTTAGCCTCTTCCTGAGGGCTTCCTGGTTTTCGAGTGTTTCGGCCAGGTTATTGATGGCTTCGGTGAGCTGTACGATCTCCTTTGTGCCGGACGGTTCGGTAATCCTTCCGCCGAAATATCCCCTGGAGATCATCCGGGCTGTGTCTGTAACGCGCGAAATAGGTGTGCTTAGCCTTTTTGCCATAAGCGAGCCTGTCAGGAAGGACAAGACAATGGAAAGCGCGCCGACCCCCAGGAAAAGCCTGTTCAGTGTGTTTATAAACTCAAGGTCGCTGTCGCTGAAGTAGAATGGGCCGTAATAGCCGAGCACTACCTTCCCGATCTCACCGGATCCATTCACAACAGGATAGACGTCCTCTACATAGCTTCCATCCCAATTTGGGTAGCGGCTGCTCATGTTTTGGGCCATATGGGCAAGCATCTGCTCGCATTGTTCATTATAATTATGCGTCGCATCCCATATGAGCTTTCCTGAGGAATCCAGCACCTTCAGTATCAGTCCCTGTTCCAGGGCGCTGATGCAGATGCTCTCGAGGGCATCCCTGTCCCATTCCCCGCCTGTCCTGTACTGATGCCTGACCAAAGCAACGATTTCCGTGTTTTTCCGCTCCTGGTTCTCAAGGATGTATTTCTTGAAATGCTTGTCCAACAGCAGGTTCGTGACAACGCTGACCAGAAGCACAGATATAAGGACCACTGCAACGAAGGACAGCGACAGCCTGGTTCTCAAACTATATATCATGGGAATCGCCTTTCTTTTCTCCACCGAGCCTGTATCCCACACCGTGGACGGTCACTATATACTTCGGGTTCCTGGGATCGGGCTCAATCTTCTGCCTGATATTCTTGATATGTGTATCGATTGTCCTGTCGTAACCGTTGAAATCCTCACCCAGCCCGATGCTTATCAATTCCTCCCTGGTAAAGGTCTTGTCAGGATACTTCGCCAGGGTCAGCAGCAGCTTGTATTCATTGGGCGTGAGACTGACTGCTTTCCCGTCCCTCCTTACTTCGTACTTCAGTGTATCGATAACCAGTTCGTCATTGTTGATGAGATAAGGCCTGAGAGGGGAATCAGTGCGTCACCTGCCCTTCTCAGTACGGCCTCGACCCTTGCCACCAGCTGCCTTGGGCTGAAGGGTTTTGTAACGTAATCATCAGCCCCGATGTTCAGGCCTCTTAAAATATCTTCTTCTTCGACCTTTGCCGTAAGCATGATGATGGGCGCCCTTGATTTCTTCCTCAGGATCCTGCAGATTTCCTCCCCTGATATATCCGGCAGCATAAGATCCAGAACGATAAGGGCAGGATTCATCCTCTCAAACCTTTCCAGGGCTTCCCTGCCGTTGTACGCTTCATATACAAGGTACCCCCTGTTTTCCAGGTACGACTTTACCACCTCAACGATTTTCACCTCGTCGTCAACGACCAGGATCTTCTGGGGCTGACCGATCATGATAAACCTCCGGAATCATGATTTTCAAACATAGTGCAGCTATTTGTACGGCTTGAACCTCTTGAGCCGCAAGGCATTGGTCAGGACCGACACCGAGCTCAGCGACATGGCCGCGGCGGCGAACATTGGACTCAAAAGCGGACCGCCGAAAAAACGGAGAATGCCTGCCGCTATAGGAATGCCGGCAGCATTATAGCCGAACGCCCAGAACAGGTTCTGCCTGATGGTGCGTATGGTGCTCCGGCTCAGGTGAACAGCCGTCGGAACATCCATCAGATCGCTTCTCATAAGCACAATATCCGCCGATTCCATGGCCACATCGGTGCCGGAACCTATGGCAATGCCGATATCGGCCTGGACAAGTGCGGGCGCGTCGTTGATGCCATCGCCCACCATGGCGACCTTCTTCCCTTCGGACTGTAACTTTTTAACCACATTCGCCTTGTCCTGGGGCAGAACCTCGGCCAGCACCCGGCTAATTCCCACCTGCCTTGCGATGGCCCCTGCCGTATTCCGGTTGTCGCCCGTGATCATGATTACCTCGATGCCCATGGACTGAAGCTTTTTTACCGCCTTAACGCTGCTTTCCTTAACAACATCGGCCACGGCGATC
>JAAXZX010000041.1 GCA_012719645.1 Clostridiaceae bacterium | reverse complement strand
GGTTCCGACCAGGGGGACGGTTCCGCTGGTCTGATTGCGGGGAGGGTTCCTGCGGCTTTTAGTTACACACTTCCTGCATCTCCTGTATATACCAGCATCCATGCAGATTTTGCGCTTCGAAAAGGAGGTGTTTATTTCGACGAAACCCATGACAAGGCTTATCGCTTGAATCAACAATAATGCTTGCCATGGGAAATTCGGCCGTCTGAATTGAAAGATCGGTTTATGAGAATAATTAAAACAAAAGGATAACAGGCGGTGGTTGCATGAAGCTGGAAAATGATCGGAAAAAGGAAAGGACAGGCGTTGTTTCGCGGTTTTTGTCGCACGCGTTATGCGGTGTGCTTGTCATACTTGCATTCTGCATAGCCTATGGCGGCTTTACGCAGAAGAAGATAGCCGATAGCATTGTAAGGCTTCATATCATTGCCAACAGCGACAACGCGGAAGACCAGGATCTGAAGCTGAAGGTCAGGGACGCCATCATTGCCCACATGCAGGAAAAATATCCCGGCGGAGCATCCCGGGATGAGGCGGAAGAATACCTTAAAAATAACCTTGGCGAAATCCGGATGGTCGCAGAAAGCGTATTGAGGGATAATGGGTCAGGTTCAGAGGTGGCTGTCCGATATGGCGAATTCCCGTTTCCCACGAGAACGTATGATGATATTACACTTCCTGCAGGCGTCTACAAGTCCGTGCGGGTTGAACTGGGAGAGGCGAAAGGACAGAACTGGTGGTGCGTCATGTTTCCGCCGCTTTGCGTGGCCGATGACAATACCATGAGGATGTCCCAGGAGTCCCGGGAACAGCTTAAGGCAACCCTTGGAGAGGAAGGCTACAGGCTGATAACCGATGTGAGCGACGCAAATAATAAGGAAGTTCAGGTCAGGTTCCGAATCGTGGAATGGGTCCAGAACTCCAGGCTCAAGCTTGCAGAACTTATTTCAAGCCTGTTTTGAGTATAGGATGAAAGCAAAAAAGAAAACAAACGGCTGCCTTGCAAGGCAGCCTTGCTTTATGCCATTTTATCCTCTTATCGTGCTGATCCGCTTTGGTATATAATGCTGTTGGGGAACTCTGTTGGGGACGGTTCCTGTGGCTAGCCCGGCCGCTGCGGCCAGGGCAGAGGAGGTACCGCATGGAGATAAACATACTGTATGAGGATAATCATTTGCTCGTGGCGGTAAAGCCGCCGGGAGTACCCGCCCAGGCCGACTCAGGCTGCGCCGGTGATTTTCTCAGTATGCTCAAGGCATATATCAAGGATAAGTATCAAAAACCCGGGAACGTCTATCTCGGCCTGGTCCACAGGCTTGACAGGAACGCCGGAGGGGTCATGGTCTTTGCAAGGACCTCGAAGGCCGCATCCCGCCTGTCGGACCAGGTCAGACGGCGCCTCACGGTAAAAACCTACCTGGCCGTAGTGCATGGCTGCCCGGAAAACAGGCAGGGGCACCTGATGCATTACCTTCTGAAGGACAGGGTGAACAACAGGGTTTCTGTTGTAGAGGCGGATACGCCGGGAGCCAGGGAAGCTGTGCTGGATTATGAAGTCCTGGACAGCAGGGAAGGCCTGAGCCTTGTAAAAGTGGAGCTTGAAACGGGAAGGGCCCACCAGATACGTGTCCAGATGGCCGAACTGGGATGCCCGCTCTTCGGGGATGTCAAGTACCGCGGCCTCGGCGAAAAGAACAGGAACGACCTGGCCCTCTGGTCGTGGCGCATGGAGGTGGAGCACCCGGTAAAGAAAGAACGGATGGTTTTCACCGCGCCCCCGCCCGGCTCTCATCCATGGAACCTATTCAGAATACCTTCTGAATAAGTGTCAATGTTAATTGTTACTACGAGCGAAGCGCGACAATCACGGCTACGCCTCCACGCAGGCTATAACACATAATAAGTGGCGATACGCAGCCGTGATAGCCGCGCTTCGCCCGCTATGGCATAAAGGGGTAAAAAGAGCCGGCAGAGCCGGCTCATCCGAAAGGGAATCGGGCAGACCTCAGGGCAGAATTCTTATCACGGTGCTATCGTTGATAGTCAGGCTGGATTTCACTATGGAACCCTGCGCCACTGTGCCTTCCGCCGTGTATTCGCCGGGACCGGCGACCCTTGCGTAGTATGTCAGGGGCTTGTAATCGTTAATTGAATAGCTCCACTTGCCTACCACGAAGGTTACCTTCTGGCCGTCAATATTCCTGTAATACCACCCGAAGTCTCTTGTGACGCCATAGGACCAGGGATTTGATATGGGCTTCAGCCCGGAAGGCGCATAATCTGTTATCTCGTAGATGTTGTCAATGGCAGCGTTGTTGATGGTGTAATCGATCTGGACCATCACGATGTCATTGGGGCTGAAGGTGGTGGTTTCCTCCCCGGTAATGGCATTGAAGTATTTTCTGGTTATGGTCACATTGCTGTCTTTAGCCGTACTCCGGCTGAGCGGCGCTTTATAAATGGACATAACGGAGGCCTTGCCCTTAACGCTGGTTACCTTGAAATCACCGGCCTTGACCGATGGGATCCTGATAAGCTCGCATTGTCCATTCTCAAGCTTAACCTGGTAGCTTCTGCCGTCATAGGTGTATTCAAACTCCACGGTGTCCCCGTCAGCCTTTTTAAGCCTTTCCGACAGGTAGATCAGCTGCTCAACGCCCGTATATACATTTTTGGAATACCTGCTGGTTATATAGCCGTACATCCTGTCGGATTCCTCCAGGCCCAGCCCGGCGGTGAAGGCGGCAAGCAAAGCGGTTTCTTCAAGGCTGGCATCGGTATCCCCATCCTTCACCCGCACCCGGATGTAGGGTTCCGAAATTTCAAGCCGGTTCTTAATGCGCATGTTATAAATCTCCGTGGCTATGCTTGTTTCACCCAGCATCTGGTAGGCCATACCCACGAAAATGTAATCTGACAGCGACAGGTTCTCGGTATTCCTTGCCGTTTCCAGTTCGGCAAGCACCGGCTCGCCAAGGGCCGCAAGGCCGTAAAGCGCCGGCGCGTTAATCGTTTCATCTGTAAGCAACGCGTTGTAGAAGTACATCTTGAGAGAAGTCGTATCTGTCACTTCAGCGAGCCAGGGCGTCAGAAGGGCGGACATCCTGATATCGCTCGTGGAGTAGGGAAGGATGCCGTAACCGCCGTCGCTGTTCCTGTAGCTGATGGCGTCCGGATCTATGGGCTCATAGAGGAATTCCCGGTCGCCCATGAGCTCATTCAGGAACTTCCGGGCATAGTATGCCGTGAGCTTCTGGTCCAGCCTGTTGCCGTAACCCCAGGCCAGCCCGTGGAGCCCGCTGATAAGCCTGCCGCGTCCCTCATCTGCGATGATGATCGTGGTCAGGCCGCTGTCGCCCGCATCGATCCTGACACCGGGCGCCAGTTCCTTTACCGATGATGTTTCAATGGTCCGGTAGGTATCGTAAACCTGTATGGTCCTCCTGATGCCGTCGGCAAACCCGCTTTTGCTCCTGGCGTAAATCTCCAGGTCATAAGTGCCTTCCGGCAGTTTGAGAAGTTGGATATTCACGCGCTCAAAGGCTTTCGCTGAGGCGGTCCGTACATAGTTATCCAGTTCCTTGCAGCGGATTTCAAATAAAACCTCTTCGCCTTCCTCGAGCTCCTGGCCGTATGCCGTCAGCCCGATATATGGTTTGTCTCCCGAAAGATAGGTAAGGCTCATGGCATCGTTGATAAAGAATGGCATGGACACCCTGGTTGAGGCGATTTCAGATCCCGCGTGCAAATCGCTGGAAATGGCCGCTGCCGCCAGCCTGAATGAGGTAACGCTGTCGGGAAGGGTGAATGTCAGGGATCCCTTTCCGTCTTCGTCCAGCCTGATGGTCTCGAAACAGGCTGTGTCCCTGAAATCCGAACGGAGGGTAACTCCATCGGAAATACCTCCCGCCATATCGTAATCAGCAGCTTCCGACGGAGCAGGTGCCTGGGCTTCGGCAGTCTTTTCATCCGCCGCCGTATCCACGGCAATACCAAATGACGTACCGGCCCTGACAGGATATATGGGGCTGCTTCTCCTGCTGGTGCTGTAACGGATGACGCCGCTGCCCATCCAGGTATAAAGCTGGCTCAGGGGATCTATATACTGCCCGGACAACTGGAGAAGGGCTTCATCTATCAAGGAGATATTTACCATTGCAGCGACGGGATTGCCGCCGGGGTCTTTTGCCGTGATGGTAACTGTGCAGGCCTCACCGGGTTTATAGCTCTCCTTGTCGGTCTCCACTTCTATTGTGAGTTTCTTTTCCTCGTAATTGTAGGCAACCCAGCTGCTTGAACGGATGTAGCCGGTACCGGTGAGCATTATACCATCAACATAATAGTTGGGTGATAAGGCGGTATCGAAGGGTTTGCTGTATTTTGGCTGATCCTTTACCTCGGCGCCCAGGATACCGTTCCTGGTTTCTACGAAGAGTGTCCTGTAACCGGTCACGGGCTGCTCGCCCTTGTAGAACTCCAGGTTGACCTGTTCCCCTGAACCGTAGCGTTCCTTATCCGCCTTCAGGTAATAGTATTCATAGCCTGTTGAAGGGTAATAGGCGCCTGAACGATTGTAGATGTTCACCTGGTATTTCAGCTGCCTGCCCTTCCGGTCCTGTGATTTTATTTCGGCAATATAATAGCCTTCCAGGTCCTTATCGACGGAGAACTCAAAGCTCGCCCCGCCGTCGGCGCCGGTGGTAAGCGTTCTTTCGGTGACCGGTGTCTTCCTTTCCCGGTATTCATAGAGCTTGCGAACCACCTTGTTTATATAGTCGTAATCCTCGCCGACCTCAATCTTGTCCCAGGTGATCCTGTAAACCGACACCTCTGCATTATGCCCGGAGATCGGCTGGCCAAGATAATTATCATTGGCCGGGTCCTCGTCGTTTATCGTGTCGAGTTCCACCTGGTGGGCAGCAATGGATACCGAGGCTGTTCCATCCCTGATTTCGCCGACGGGAACAAGTTCGGTATCGTTTGCGAATACCCGGAAACTGTGGTACTGGTAGATTTCACCGATTTCAGGCAGTGTTGTGGAGGCGCTGATGCCATAATACTGGTATCCCTGCATTCCTTGTTGATACGCAGGGATGTATTCCACCGTAAGATTACCATTCCTGTCAGTCATGCCCTCTCCGGATTCACCGGACATGTATCCGTTGATGCTGTACCTTATGGGAACATTGGAAACAGGGGTGCCGTC
>JAAXZX010000040.1 GCA_012719645.1 Clostridiaceae bacterium | reverse complement strand
TCATTGCACATTTCAAGCCGCTAATATATGATATTATATAGTTTCATGCAAGGGAGTTATGATTAATGAGATTGCGCACGATTGCATTAATTATCCTTATCAGCATGCTGGCGGTGGTGTTTGCCGGCTGCGGGCCCAAATACCTGGGCAAATACTATAACGAATACAATGAATCCAACTATTTCGAGCTAAAGAACGACAACGTTTTAATCGCAAACATGGGTGAAACAGTGTTGGAAGGCACCTACGAAGTGGATGGTGATAATATCACCATAACATTGATGGGCATGCAATCCTGGGGCAAGATCTATGGCAATATCATTGTAGATCCCAATGGAGACTTCTGGCGGAAAAAGAAGTGATACAGCCTGACCAATCTATGTAAAATTTTTAACAAAGTTTGCGATTAGGCTGTTTATTTTCAATCAAATGGGGTAATATTGCTCTTAGTGTACATTATTGAGGAGGTTGCTATGAAATCAACTGGTATTGTGAGAAAGCTTGACGAACTTGGACGTGTTGTATTGCCTGTAGAACTCAGGAGGAAACTGGGAATTGACATCAGGGATGCCATGGAGCTGAAGGTTGATGGCAATTACATCGTTCTTCAGAAATATAAGCCGAAGTGTACTTTCTGCAAATCTACAGAGAATGTTATTGAGAAAAAAGATAAGCTGATCTGCGAGAAATGTCTTAACGATCTGAAAAAACTCGGGTAATCAGCAGGGATAATAAAAGGATTCATCCAACAGGGGCGGCAAATGGCCGACCCCTGTTTTGGCACGCTTGGGTTTTTGCATATTTATACGGTTTATGTAAGCGGCTGGAGGGATACATTTTCGGAAACCTTGCGAAGTCCGGAAGCGGAAATTTTCGCCCCTTCTTTTGTAAATCCATACCGTATGGTATAGTTGATAACAAGAAAATATATGAAGAAGGGGGAATGAAATGGAAAATAATAGTGATCTTCGACTGGCGGTCCTGATAGACGCCGATAACGTACCGTACAGCAATATCAAGGGTATTATGGAGGAAATAGCTCTGTATGGCACACCCACTTTCAAGAGGATCTATGGCGACTGGACAAAACCGACACTGTCGGGTTGGAAGGGTGTGCTGCTTGAAAACGCCATAACGCCCATCCAGCAATACAGTTATACCACGGGAAAGAACTCCACCGACTCGGCAATGATTATCGACGCCATGGATATCCTGTATTCCGGGAAGGTGGACGGCTTC
This sequence comes from Clostridiaceae bacterium, assembly GCA_012719645.1. Classification (GTDB taxonomy): domain Bacteria; phylum Bacillota; class Clostridia; order DSM-8532; family DSM-8532; genus Thermoclostridium_A. The sequence goes on along the minus strand of JAAXZX010000040.1, from coordinate 45,294 downwards.
TGCCTTGTATCAAGCGACAGCGATTTCACCCGACTGGCCATCCGTCTGAGGGAGGCGGGGATGAAGGTGATAGGCATAGGGGAGAAGAAAACCCCGTCACCATTCATCGCTGCCTGTGACAAGTTCATCTATATTGAAATCATAGGCGCCCAATCGGAGGACAAGAAGGAAGAGGCCGTGCAGAGCAGGATCAGGAAGCCCAGGAGCAATAAGTCCCAGAGCGAGCCGGAGAGTGATGACAGGATTCCCGAAGATGTCATCAAGCTGATCTCTGCCACCATAACAGACCTTGCCGATGATTCGGGCTGGGCTTTCCTGGGAGAGGTCGGGAGCCTGATCCAGAAGAAAAGGCCTGATTTCGATTCCAGGAACTACGGCTTTAATAAGCTGACCCCGCTGATTAAGGCAATCAACCGGTTTGAGATTGATGAGAGGGATACCGGAAAGCCTCATATCAAGCATATCTATGTCCGTAACAGGGGTGGAAAATAGTTCAGGTATTCTTAATTCATTCATGCAGGCATAAGCATACATTCTTTGGGTTTTTCGGAGGTGCTTGCTTGTCAGACTACGATGAGCTGAGACGATGTGAGAAATGCGGGTCATATATTCCTGCTGACTGGGAGGAATGCGGCCGATGCGGCCATCCCCTTGTTGAAACGCGCCGTTCCTTTGGCCGGGGATGGGCTTTTTTATTGATTCTGGCTTTCATGGTCTATGTATTCAGGGGATATATCGGCCAGCTGGTCGAGGAACCATTTAATGCGGGGGACAGGAGGAACATTTCTTCCCGGACCGGCGCGGAAGAAATCAAAGATGACGGTCCGATCCAGCCCACTCCCGCGGATATTCCCTACCCCGATGAAAACAGCAGCCAGGGGAGCGATCCGGCACTTAAGGATAATGTTCCCGGAGCCGGCGCCGATATTGAGGAATACTATAAGCCTGCAATATCCAAAGCCAGCGATGAATCCGAGAGCCCGGATGAAACTGTCAGCATCCCCTATGGTAAAAAGACAGATCAGATCCGCGAGATGATCACAAAAGCCCTGAAGAATGCCGAGGAGCGGCTGACCATTCCGGTGCCGGGCACCGGGAACGATGCCCGTATAGTATTCAGCATTATCGAGGAGATCGTCTTGGGCGACCCTGAGATCATGTTCTACGAGGGGTGCCGCTATCGCACCGACGGCTTGCTTACGCTGAAATACAGCAAGGACCGTGACTATATCCTCAACGCCGTACAGAAAACGGTTCAGCGGGCTGATGAGATCCTTGGCAGTATCATAAAGCCGGGAATGACCGATTTTGAAAAGGAACTGGCCATTCATGACTTTATCGTGAACAACTGCCGGTATGATATTGAAAACATGAGAAAGGGAACCACTCCTCCCGAAAGCCATACTGCCTATGGGGTCCTGGTTAACGGAACTGCGGTATGCGAAGGGTATGCCAATGCCATGAAGCTCCTGCTCAACCGGGCGGGTATACCCTGCCTTATAGTGGTCGGGAATTCCAAGGGTGAGTCCCATGCCTGGAATATGGTCAGCCTGGACGGGGAATACTACCATGTGGATGCCACCTGGGACGACCCGGTAATGTCCGGCGGTGAACAGATACTGTCCCATGTCTATTTCAACCTCCCGGACCAGGACATTTCAAAGGACCATTCCTGGAACAGGGGCGACTATCCCCGGGCTGTCACTGAGTATTACAACTATTATTATTACTATGGGTTTACGGCGTTTTCCCCCTACGATTTTTACGATCGCCTGGGTGAAGCCATAAAAAGCGGGAAGGACCATGTTTCCATAAGGATCGTCAACTACGATGAAAAAAGCTATGATATCCCGAAACTGGTCCGGAAGGCGGCAACCGCGTTGGGACTGGGGAGCATTTACTACAGCGTCAACGAACTTTTCGGCGTGGTGGATATCTGGATCAAATGAAGTAAAGGCTCCATTCTTCCGCAGTATAATATAGGTTCCATTCTTAAGAATTTCGTAAGAAATCCGTCAGGCTTTTCGTAAGTTTATCCCTTTAGGATGAACGCAGGGCATGAAGGGTTTCTTATCTTTTTGTCTGTGACTTTTCGCCGTGATGTTGTATCATGGAAAAAAGGGAGGTGGATTGGCATGGAAAAGCCCGGCATTCTTGTGGTGGATGACGACAGGGAGATTGTAAAGGCCATAAGCATCAATCTCGAAAGCGAGGGATACCGGGTATACAAGGCCTATGACGGCCTCCAGGCGCTGGACGTCCTTAGAAACAACAGCATCCAGCTTATTCTGCTGGATATAATGATGCCTGGGCTGGATGGCTTGTCGGCAACCCTTAAGATCCGGGAGCAAAGGAACATACCCATAATCATCCTTTCGGCCAAGTCCGAGGACAGCGATAAAATTCTTGGACTGTCAATGGGCGCCGACGACTATGTCACCAAGCCGTTCAATCCACTGGAACTCATGGCAAGGGTCAAGGCCCAGCTCAGGAGGTACATGAAGCTGGGTGACATGAACGGTTCAGAGAAAAAAGGCGTCCTCCGGACCGGCGATCTCTGCTACGACCTGGAAACAAAGACCCTTACCTTATTGGGGGAGCCTGTCAGGCTTACCGCCACTGAGACCAAAATCATCGAGCTTCTCATGCGTTACCCGGGACGGGTTTTCCCCGCGGAGGAGATATATGAACGGGTATGGGAAGAACCTGCCTTCCATGTTGAGAATACCGTCATGGTGCATATTCGGCGTATCAGGGAGAAGATAGAGATTAACCCGAAAGAGCCCAAATACTTAAAGGTGGTGTGGGGTATTGGGTACAAAATCGAAAAGATCTAGGGCGTTTTTGGTGTGGTTATGCTTTTTCCTGGGGGTTAACATTCTCCTTGGGCTGGCAGCGCTGGGCTGGGAATACAGGAACGATATCCGGAACGAATCCGGCGACATCCTGCCGGTCATCCTCGGGGATTTTAAAGACACCAGCATATTCAAGAAGGATATGGGCGAGCGCTTTGAATACCTTATGAGGTATGTTTCGGGCACGGGTTACATGGAGAGTTACGTTTCCACATTCTCTGACGAGGGGGAAAACCTTCTCTATTACGCCGAGAACCTTAATACGGGGAAAACCGTGGGTAACATAGAAAAGGAGAAGGTTATAGCCCAGGAATCGGCAGGCAGCCATGACGGCGGGGACTATCAATCCTGGGAAAAGGTGATCCTTCAGCCGGGTTATGATTATTACCTGTACTACAATGGGTCCTCCGTCCTTGCCCAGAACCGGAACAGGACAGTGAATGTATACAACCACAGCAGCGGCTACCGGGATACGTGGCTGGACCCGTACCTGTACAAAAGCGAGCCGTATCCCCATATACGCATTCTCCTTATGGTTAAGAAGGATATCACGGAGAACCCGTATGCCTACAGCTGGCTTTACTACATCAGGCAGCAGTTCGATCAGGCAAGATGGAGATGCCTTGGTATTATTGGCGTCATAGTCCTTGACCTGGCCCTGTTTATAATTGCCCTGGTCAAAAGAAAGGACAAGAGGGAATTTGACAGGACCCTTGCGCGCATATCCGGCAAGCTGTGGATTGAAGTGAAGGTCGTTATTTCGATACTGGTCCTGTCATCCTGTTCCGTGATAATCGGCGCTTACGGTTATTATGAAATAAACTGGATTCCTTACATTTTAGCCCTCTGGTGGTTCTATGTCATGCTTGTGGATCTGCTGACCCACAGGATGCGGTTCTTCACGCATAACTCCATCACCTGGCTCATCGGCCGTTACCGGGCTTTCGAGAGCAAAAAGCCTTTCCAGAAAGCATTGCTGTGGCGCATCCACGCCCTCATAGCGGCAGAAATAGTCCTTGTCATAATTGCGTTCTTTTTTGCGGCTGCCGGGACCCGTACCGCCTCTATCGCCATTCCTTTTGTACTGGCAGGCCTGTACCTGATCTGGCTGTATCTCAGGCAATTCAGGAAGACCGTGAATGAACTCGGCATGGTGGTGGACCGGATTGAGGCAATGAAGAACGGGAAGTATGAAGCTGCGTCTTCCCTGCCCGCCGATTCGGATTTCTACAAGACCTGGAATAACCTGGCCCGTATCCAGGGCGGAATACAGCAGGCTGTGGAAGAAAAGCTCAGAAGCGAGCGCATGAAGATGGAACTGATTACCAATGTTTCCCATGACCTGAAAACGCCCCTGACTTCCATTATCAGCTATACCGATCTGATCGCCAGGGAAGAAGGGCTTCCGGACAATGTTAAGGAATATGTCCAGATACTCTCGCAGAAAGCCGACAGGCTAAAAACTCTTATCCAGGACCTGTTTGAGCTCAGCAAGGCCGCCAGCGGGGACATGGTACTTGACCTGGAGCGGATTGACCTTGCCAGGCTTCTGGAGCAGACACTGGCCGATATGGACGAGCAGATCCAGGAGTCAGGTCTGACCTTCAAGGTGAATGTGCCCGGCTCGCCGGTATATATCATGAGTGACGGCAGGCGCCTCTACCGAGTATTCCAGAATCTCATATCCAATGCGCTTAAATACTCCATGAAATCGTCCAGGGTTTATGTGAACCTGATCCCTGGCAGCAGGGCAAAAGTGGAGATCAAGAACGTGGCAAATTACGAGATGGATTTTGATGCCGACGAGATCATGGAGCGTTTTGTGCGGGGGGATAAAGCCAGGTCCACAGAAGGCTCCGGCCTGGGGCTCGCTATCGCACGCAGTTTCACCCTTGCCTGCGGCGGAAGTTTTAATATCAGCATAGACGGGGACCTTTTCAAAGTGACCCTGGCCTTCAACACGTTGACCGATGATGAAGATGAGGCCGACCAAGGGGAGGCCGACCAGGGGGACGGTTCCGCTGGTTCGGACCAAGGGGACGGTTCCGCTGGTCTGACGACCTCGGACCAGGAGGACGGTTCCACTGGTCCGATTTTAGACGATAGTCAGGTGGATGATTAGTACGACACACTTTGATTGTGTGATACTCCTTCCATTCTATTGCAGACGCCACGAAGCGGAGCGCAGGAGGAAAAGAACGGCCTTGAGCCGTTCTTTTCCTTAGCCAGGTGGACGGTTCCTGTGGTTTTCTTTTCCTGACTAAGCCGGAGGGAGTGTTCTTTTGATAAATTGTGCGGCTGTCATTGGGGAGGTGCATCAATGGTAACAGGCACGGCCTCCCCTGCCTTTTAATTCGTGTATCTTGCGGCCTGATAGAATCAGGCTAAAAACAAATAGCCTGTGCCAACCATCAATACATTGCTGAAACTGTGCATCAGCATTGGATACAAGATACTTTTTGTTCTTTGATATACAATTCCTTGAATGCTTCCAAGGACAAATGCATAAAGAACCTGGAACCAGTTCGCCTCAAAAACAAACGGGTTCAAAGACCATTTGGTATGAGCAAATGCGAATAATAACGATGCCAGTATTACTTCCAAAGTTGTGTTCCCTTTTATCGTTATACTTTTCCCAAACGCACATATCAGCAGGGTTATTGGTAATGCCCGATAAATAATCTCTTCTGCCGGTCCGGTAAGGAATAAATTGAATCCCAGGGTTCCGAGAATGTTTCTCGCATCCAAAGGATAATCATATGTTGGCAATTGGCCAAAAGCAAGCATCAAAACGTGCACCACGACTGAGATCACTGCAAAAACAGCCGTAAACAGAGCCAGGTATCTCACTCCTTTGTTTATGTAACCAGACCCGAAATAGAAATCGATCTTCATAAGCCTGCTTAGAACAATAATTACCATTATGGCAATGACCAATGCTACGGCATGATGAACTGAATTGCGGACAAAACAGTCGTAAGGATCAATTATCTGGTATGGGACCATATCTGCGAAAAAGGATCCCACTTTCCCCAGTATAATCTGAACAAGGAACAGAAGAAAGAAAACAGATTTGCCAAGCAAAGCCTTGTTGTGTTCCAGCTTTTTCGCGATACCCGCATCACCATTTTTAGAAGCATAAGCTTCCATGTTGATTCACCTCCTTATTTCAATACGGTTTGAAAAGCGTGCCCAGTGCTTTCAGCATGCGAGTCGATATACAACCAATAAACGCTTTTTTGGACGGCTTATCTCTCCGTTCCTTTTCATACATGGAACTCCTGAGATACTCTTCGTTCACCTTTTCAGCTTTGCAGTATTCTCTAATGCCATCATGGATGTTATTAATGGTTTTCTCATACTCATAAAGGCTGTTTAACATCATTATTCCTCCGTTGCCGGGGAGAACGTCTCGATTTTGACTGAAACTTTACAGCAATCATCGTTCATCAAAGTGCTTTCGACAATAATGTTTTTGACGTCAATTCCACTTGCGTCGGACAGCATGGCGATCATGGGATCAAGACACCAGCCGTTGCAGGGATTTGCTCCGCCCATCTTCTTTGAAAGCGCGCAGAGCTTACATGATGTTGCTGTAGCAGTAAAACCGTCATCGGTTTTTACCACTGACCAGTTCGCGCAGCCATAGATTTCTGAAAGCTTATAGAAGACGTCTTCAACGCTTTGAATGCCCAATTGCTGATTCAGATAGGGCGCCGTCTGCGCCTGCCTTGCTTTCCTTCTTTCAACAATTGCCTCCAATGCCCCCAGCTTTTCATAGGTGTTTACGGTCTCCGCCACGGATGCCGCATAAGTGTTTTGTAACATGATGAGCCTTTTTTCAATTTCCATTAAAATCACTCCTTTTATTATATTTAATATAACGTTCGTTAGGATATTGGTAAATATAAAACGGCAATTTGCATGCCGGCTTATATTTGCCTGGTTCCCCAGGCCATAACCGAACTATAAGAAGTTACGCAGAACAATGGAGATCTCTTCCCTTATCTCAGCTTCAGGAAGATGCCGGTTTTTCACAACGATGTTTTGGATCATTGTCTCCAGTAAGTGTACCAGGGTTCTCACTACAGCAGTTTCATCGGCGGCATTTTTAATATATGGTTTGAGAAGCTGATGGTGCCTTGGCAATATACTCTTTTCCCACTCATCCATGAGGCTCATTAACTCCTCATCGCCGTCAAATGACAGGTAAACCTTTATACCAAGACGATAAACCTTTTTGTCGTAGTCGCTCAGGAAGTTTAAATCGTAAATAAACTTTGTGTAGAAATCGATTACATTATCTATTTTCAAGAGCGACGCCTGCCTTTTTAAAAGAGCGAAGAAGTCCTTCTTTATAATCTCATCAAACAGCTCTTTCTTATTTTCATAGTAATAATAGATCATAGGCAGGGAGCAGTTTACCTCTTTGGCAATATTGCGAATGGTCGTTCCATGGTAACCGTTGGTATTGAAATGTTCAACCGCCGCTTTTTTAATGCGTTCTTTCAAATCATTATCAACCATAATACAACCTCTTAATTTAACGTTCGTTAGAATTGTACCATACCTGATCTTCCCTTGTCAACAGGAAAATCGAAATCTTTCAGCATCTCTTTTCTCTCAAACCACGGGGACGGTTCTCCTGGTTTGTCAAACCAGAGGGACGGTTCCTCTGGTATGTTTTGGGACATCCCATTTCTAATATCCGGTTGCTCTTTTCTGTCTTTCAGCATCTCTTTTCTCGCTATTGCGTGTGTCGATATGATAAAATAGCTTGTATACAATAAAGACACGGAAAGGAAAACTGATATGGAATTTCAGCAATTGCGAGAACAACTGTGTGATGTCTGCCACAGGATGTGGCAACTGGGCTGGGTCGCAGCCAATGACGGGAATGTTACCGTAAAAATAGAGGACGACCTTTTCATGGCAACGCCCACCGGAATCAGCAAGAGTTTCATCACCCCGGAGATGCTGGTGCTTGTCAATTCAAAGGGCGAATTGGTTTCCGGAAATCCGGGCTACAGGCCTTCGAGCGAGATAAAGATGCATATGCGGTGCTACCAGGAGAGGGATGACGTTGGCGCCGTGGTCCATGCCCATCCGCCCACCGCCACCGGGTTTGCTGTGGCACATATTCCCTTGGACTCATATTCCATGGTGGAAACAGTCCTGACTCTCGGTTCTGTCCCCATTGCCCCGTATGGCACACCCTCCACCTATGAGGTGCCCGACAGCATCGCACCCTTTATCCGGGAGCATGACGTGGTGCTGCTGGAGAACCATGGAGCCCTTGCCGTAGGCGCAGATCTTATTACCGCCTATTACCGCATGGAAACCCTTGAACTCCAGGCAAAGATCAGCCTCACCGCCAGGCTTCTTGGAGGGGAGCGGGAAATATCAAAGGATAACATAGACCGGCTCATCGATATACGGAAAGGGTTCAGGCTAACCGGCCGCCATCCGGGATACAAGAAATACAGCGGATGAACCGGTTGGAGATGCCGGTCACAATGCGCTGCCATGGCCGTGCGGCAGGTGCCTGCCCCGTGCCATACGTTGACAACCCCATGGCCTAATGGTTACAATGAATCGAAAGACCTGACGAATGGATGGGAGAGTGGCGAAGAATGCTTACACAGGCGCCGAAAGGAACCCATGACATACTGCCTGACGAGATAGATAAATGGTATTACGTGGAGAAGAAATTCGCTGAAATATGCAGCAGATTTGGCTACAGGGAAATCCGTCTGCCTGTTTTCGAGCATACCGAGCTTTTCCAGAGAGGGGTAGGCGAGACCACCGACATTGTCCAGAAGGAGATGTACACCTTTGAGGACAAGGGCGGAAGGAGCCTTACCTTGCGTCCTGAAGGCACCGCGGGCGTGGTCAGGAGTTATATAGAGAACGGTATGTCTTCATGGCCACAGCCTACAAAACTCTTTTACAATATCACGGCCTACCGCTATGAAAAGATGCAGAAAGGCCGCTACCGCGAATTCCACCAGCTCGGCGTGGAACTGTTCGGAGCAAAGGACCCTTCGGCAGACGTTGAGGTAATCTCCCTTATGGTCCTGTTTTTCAACAGCCTCGGCATAAAGAACCTCACACTTAACCTGAACAGCATCGGCTGTGCCGAATGCCGAAAGGCATACAACCAAATGCTGAAGGAATTCCTTGCGGACAAGATAGACAATATGTGCGAAAACTGCAGGGGCCGCATAAACCGCAATCCCATGCGCATCCTTGACTGCAAGGAGGAAGGCTGCAGGACATATCTGAAAGATGCGCCCTCCCTGCTTGACAATATCTGCGATGATTGCAGGGAGCATTTTGAAAAGGTCACGCAGGGGCTCCAGGATATCGGTATACCTTACGAGATCGACAAGGCGATCGTAAGGGGGCTGGACTACTACAACAGGACGGTCTTCGAGTTCGTGTCACGGAATATCGGCACCCAGGGCACCGTCTGCGGAGGCGGCCGTTATGATACCCTCATTGAGCTCTGCGGCGGACCGCCGACACCGGGCATCGGCTTTGCCATAGGAGTCGAGCGGCTGCTCCTTGAGATGGAGAGCCAGGGCATCCAAATCCCGTCCAGACCGGGCCCGGACATCTACCTGGGGTCCATCGGCGAACAGGCGGACAGGCTTTGCGAAAGGCTTGCCTGGGATCTCAGGTCGAAGGGCATAACCTGCATCAAGGATATCATGGGCAGGAGCGTAAAGGCCCAGATGAAATACGCGGACAAGCTGGGCGCCAGGTATGCCCTCATAATCGGGGACAACGAGGTGGAGAGCAACAAGGCCTCACTGAAGGACATGAAAACCGGCGAATCCAGGGATATCAGCCTTGATACCCTGATCGACAGACTTATAAAGAAAAGGGAAAACGACTAAGAGAGGCAGATATATATGGCAGAGAGCATGAAAGGCTTGAAAAGAACACATCGCTGCACCGAACTCAAAGTAACCGACGTAGGCAAAGAAGTTGTGGTTATGGGATGGGTGCAGAGAAGAAGGGACCTGGGAAAACTGATTTTTGTCACTTTGAGGGACAGAAGCGGAATCATCCAGGTGGTATTCAACAGTGAGACCGATCCGGAACTTCACGCGAAAGCATTGCAGGTCAGGAGTGAATTCGTCCTGGCCGTGAAGGGGACTCTTGAACGAAGAAGCGAAAAAGACATCAACCCGAACATGGAAACCGGGGAGCTTGAGATAATTGCTTCCGAGCTCAGGATCCTGAATAAATCCGAGATTCCTCCGTTCCATATCGAGGAAAACACCGACGCCAACGAGGTTTTAAGGCTGAAGCACCGCTATCTCGACCTCAGGCGCCCCCATCTGCAGAGGAATCTCATACTTCGCCACAGGATAGCCAAGTTAGCCCGTGACTATTATGATGAAAACGGGTTTTTGGAAATAGAAACACCTGTCCTGACCAAGAGCACGCCGGAAGGGGCAAGGGACTACCTGGTCCCCAGCCGTATCCATCCGGGCAAGTTCTACGCGCTTCCACAGTCTCCGCAGATATTCAAGCAGCTTCTGATGGTATCGGGCTTCGATCGTTACATGCAGATCGTGAAGTGCTTCAGGGATGAGGACCTGAGGGCCGACCGCCAGCCCGAGTTTACACAGATAGACCTTGAAATGTCATTTGTGGACATCGAGGATGTGCTGGCCATTAACGAAGGCTTCATAAGCCGCCTGTTCAGGGAACTGAAGGGCATCGACATCCCTGTTCCGTTAAAGAGGCTCACCTATGCCGAGGCCATGGAAAGGTTCGGCTCCGACAAGCCTGACACCCGCTTCGGGCTTGAGCTTGTGAATATCTCGGACATTGTGGCCGCATCCGGCTTCAAAGTCTTCAAAGACGCGGTGGAAAACGGCGGCAGCGTGCGCGCCATCAACGCCAGGGGCGCGGGTTCGAAGTTCTCCCGCAAGGAAATAGATGCCCTGGGCGAGACGGCAAAAACCTACAAGGCCAAAGGCCTCGCATGGATGGCGGTGGAAGAGGACGGGCTGAGGTCACCCATAGCCAAGTTCCTGACAGAAGACGAGATCAGCAGGATCAAGGAAAGATTGGACGCCCAACCCGGAGACCTGCTCCTCTTCGTGGCTGACAAGGATGAGATCGTCTTTGACGCCCTTGGGCATCTTCGCCTGGAACTTGGGGAGAAGCTGGGGCTCATCGACCATAAACGCTTCGATGTTCTCTGGGTTACCGAGTTCCCGCTCCTGGAATACGATGAGGAAGAGCAGCGATGGGTAGCCAAGCATCATATGTTTACGGCTCCCATGGACGAGGATATAGAGTACCTGGATACCGATCCCGGAAGGGTGCGTTCCAAGGCTTACGATATGGTTATAAACGGATATGAGGTGGGTGGAGGCAGCATCCGTATCCACAGCCAGGACCTCCAGGCCAAAATGTTCAAGGTGATTGGGCTTTCCGACGAGCAGGCAAAGGACCGTTTTGGGTTCATGCTTGAGGCATTCAGGTATGGCACGCCTCCCCACGGCGGAATGGCTTTTGGACTGGACAGGCTGACCATGCTGCTTGCAGGCACCAACAACATCCGCGACGTCATAGCCTTCCCAAAGGTCCAGACCGCTGCGTGCCTTATGTCCAACGCTCCCGACACGGTGGAGGAAAAGCAGCTTGACGAGCTTCATATCAAGACGGTGATTGAAGAAAGTGAAAAATAAACTTGCAAAAGAAATACTTGAATGGGCCCTGTATATCGGTATTGCCGTAATACTGGCCCTTTTTATCGTTTTGTTCCTGGGCAGGATCACCATCGTTGAAGGAACTTCCATGGTCCCTACCCTTAATAACAATGATGTACTGATCATTGAGAGCCTCACCCCGCGCTTTGGAACCCTGCGCCAGGGGGATATCGTCGTACTGAGGATCCCGGAACTCCTGGAGGGCAACCGGAAGCACGTCATAAAGCGTGTTATAGCCCTGGAAGGCCAGCATATCCTGATAAAGGACGGGAAGGTCTATGTTGACGGGCAGGAACTCCAGGAACCCTACATCAACGGTGACTATACCGAAGAAGTAAGCGATATCCATTCCGATATCGTCGTGCCTGAAGGCTGCATTTATGTAATGGGCGACAACAGGCTGCCGGGCAAAAGCCGGGACAGCCGGGTTTTCGGGCCTGTGAACAGTGACCGGGTTATCGGAAGGTGCATCCTGCGCATCTTTCCATTCAGCGGATTCGGGTCTGTCTGACATTTTCTTTCACTCTCCGACAGCATGCAGACAGGCTTCCCGTCTGTCTTCCGGGGAATTTGGGTTTGTTTGGCATATTATATCTCCCCCAGGTACCGCACATATGGTAGAATATGAGTATAAACATAAGCAAACCATGAGCCGCACTTCCTGAAAGGACTGAAAAAACCATGGATGAAGGCGTTCTCAAGAAGTCAACCCTTTGCGAGGCGTTTAAACACATCATACCCCTGGAACAGTTCCAGGAGGATTTTTCGAAAGCCTTTATAACCAACCTCCAATACCATAAATCCGATAGAAGAGTCGAACTCTGTCTTGATATATGCCAGCAGGTCTGCCCCGACAGGATCATGCAGCTTGAAAAAACGCTCGCCGATTACTTCAGCGCGCGTGTCGACATAAAACCCGCCTTTTCCATACCACTTCCGAAGGAACTGGACGAGTGGCACAAGGAGATGCTGAACTGCTACATCTGCCGTAACAAGTCCCATCTTGCGCCTTTCCTGAAAAACGCACAATACAGGCTTGAAGGAAGGAACCTTACGGTGTGCCTTCCCGGTACGGCCGCGTCGGTGCTGGAGGCGTCCGGCGCCGGAAACTATATTGCGAAGGTCTTCAGGATGCTGTTCCGGAGCGATGTCAGGGTTTCCTTCAGCAGGACAGGGGACCCGGAGCATGAAGCCATTGACTATATCGCCGAAAAGCTGGAGAACGAAGCCCGGATCGTTGCGCAGGTTATCCGGGAAGAAGGGCCGAAGAGCGCGAGCAAAAACGGATCGGCAGCTTCCGCAGTTAAGGAAAAAGGCCGCGCAAGGTACGGGAAAAAAGGCGCGGCCAGGGGAAAGGACGCAAACGGCAGGAACGTTATTTTTGGCAGGCCGTTTTCCGGCGAGTCTCTGCCCATGATAGAAGTGGACATTAATTCGGGGAATGTAACTCTTTCGGGTGAAATCATCAAGTTTGAAACGCGCGAACTGAAAAACGGGCGCACCCTGCTGAGCCTTGACATAACCGACAGGACCTCGTCCCTCACCTGCAAGGCCTTCCCGAAGGAAACCGAGATGGAGGTCCTTAAAGAGAAGCTGAAGCCGGGCGTTTATGTCCGGGTTAACGGAAACGCGGAGTTTGACGCTTTTGAGAAGGAGCTTACCATAAGGCTCAGATCCATCGAACTTACTGAGGGAAGCACTGCAAAAAGGATGGACCTGGCTGAGCATAAAAGGGTGGAATTGCATCTTCATACACAGATGAGCCAGATGGATGCCGTAACATCGGTGAAGGACGCGATCCAGCGCGCCGCCGACTGGGGGCACAAGGCCATCGCCGTCACCGACCACGGTGTGGTCCAGGCCTTCCCGGAGGCACAGGCGGTTGCCGCTTCCCTCAAAAAGTCCGGAAAGGAGATCAGGGTCATCTATGGAATGGAAGCCTATCTTCTGACCGACGAACGGTATAACAGGAAGGGTGTGCTGGACTACAAGAGCCCGGAGACCTACCATGCCATTATCCTTGTAAAGAACCAGACCGGGCTCAAGAACCTGTACAGAATTGTTTCGGAAAGCCATCTGAACTACTTGTATAAAAGGCCAAGGGTTCCCTGGTCCCTGTTCGTAAAATACCGTGAAGGCCTTATCATAGGAAGCGCTTGCGAGGCAGGCGAACTGTACCGCGCCCTGCGGGAGGGAAAGCCCCGGGAAGAGGTTGAGGCCATCGCCGCACGCTACGACTACCTGGAGATACAGCCGATAGGCAATAACCAGTTCATGGTCAGGAGCGGCCTGGTTAAGGACGAGGAAGAACTGAGGGATTTAAACCGCAGGATCGTGGAACTGGGAGAACAGCTGGGCAAGCCGGTGGTTGCCACCTGCGACGTCCATTACCTGGACCCCGACGACGCCGTGTTCAGGCAGGTGCTCCAGGCAGGACAGGGGTACGAAGATGCCGACAAGCAAGCCCCTGTATTTTTGAGGACCACCGACGAGATGCTGGAGGAGTTCTCCTACCTGGGCAGGGAAAAGGCCTTCGAGGTGGTCGTAACCAACCCGAATGCCATAAGCGACAGCATAGAGGATGTCCTGCCCATACCCGACGGGACCTACCCGCCCCAGCTCGAAGGCGCCGAGGAGGATATCAAGCGCATAAGCGAGGAGCGGGTCAGGGAACTGTACGGTGATCCCGTGCCGGAACTCGTCAGGCAGAGGGTGAACCGGGAACTGGATTCCATTATCAAGAACGGCTTTTCAACCCTTTACATGGTCGCCCGGAAGCTGGTCCGGAAATCCCTGTCCGACGGCTACCTTGTAGGTTCCAGGGGATCGGTGGGCTCATCCTTCGTGGCCTTCCTGACCGGCATAACCGAGGTCAACGCGCTTCCGCCCCACTACCGGTGCGGTAAGTGCAGGTATTCCGAGTTCTTTGTAAACGATGAAAAAATAGCCTGCGGCTTCGACCTTCCCGACAAGGCATGCCCCAACTGCGGCGAACCCCTCGTCAAGGATGGCCATGACATACCATTTGAAACCTTCCTGGGCTTCGACGGTGACAAGGAGCCCGATATAGACCTGAACTTCTCCGGGGAATACCAGGCGAGAGCCCATAAATATACCGAGGAACTGTTCGGCGAGGGATACACCTTCCGGGCCGGAACCATCTCCACCATAGCGGAAAAGACGGCCTTCGGCTTTGCAAGGAAGTTCCTGGAGGAGAGGGGGATACCGGCCACGCGGGCCGAACTGGAACGGCTGGCAGCCGGATGCATGGGAACAAAGCGCACTACGGGCCAGCATCCCGGCGGGGTCATGGTGGTGCCGCGGTACAAGGAGATATATGATTTTTCCCCGATACAGCATCCGGCTGACGACACCGATTCCGGGGTCATCACTACCCACTTCGATTACCATTCCATAAGCGGCAGGATTCTCAAGCTGGATATCCTGGGCCACGATGATCCGACGGTCATCCGCATGCTGGCTGACCTGACAGGTGTTGATCCGACGACCATACCCCTGGGTGAAAAGAAGACCATGGGCATCTTCTCGGGCACCGAGCCCCTGGGAATCGACCCGGAGGATATCGACAGCCAGGTGGGCACCCTTGGGGTTCCCGAGTTCGGCACCAAGTTCGTAAGGCAGATGCTGGAGGACACCAAGCCCACCACCTTCGCGGAACTGATCCGCATTTCGGGACTGTCCCACGGAACCGACGTCTGGCTCAACAACGCGCAGGACCTGGTTCGAAGCGGCATAGCCACGCTTCCGGAGGTAATCTGTACCCGCGATGATATCATGACCTACCTGATGATGAAAGGCCTGCCGCCCCTCGCGTCCTTCAAGATCATGGAGAGTGTTCGAAAGGGGAAGGGCCTGACGCCCGAGAACGAGGAACTGATGAAGGAGAAGGGCGTCCCCCAATGGTACATAGATTCCTGCAAAAAGATCAAGTACATGTTCCCGAAAGCCCATGCCGCGGCGTATGTGATGATGGCCTTCAGGATCGCCTGGTTCAAGGTCTACTATCCCGAAGCCTTTTATGCCGCATATTACAGCGTCCGGGCAGACACGTTCGACGCCAACATCATATCCCGGGGACCCGATGCGGTGAGCCTGGCAATAAAGGATATAGAGGAGAAGGGCAAAGCGGCGTCCCAAAAGGAGAAAGACCTCCTTACCATACTGGAGGTGGCCAGGGAGATGTATGCCCGGGGCATAAAATGCCTTCCGGTGGACCTGTATAAATCCCATGCCACACGCTTCATAATAACCGAAGACGGAATCCTTCCGCCCCTCACGGCCCTGCAGGGGCTTGGGATCGCGGCGGCGGCAAGCATTGTGGATTCCCGGAAAGACGGCGAGTTCGTATCCATAGAGGACCTGAAAATGAAATCGGGCATATCCAAGGCAGTCATCGAGATCCTGGCGGAGCACGGCTGCCTGGACGGAATGGAGGAAAGCAGCCAGCTATCACTGTTCGGATGAGTTGTCCAACCGGATGAGATAAAGGAGGGCCGGTTATGAAAGATATCGTAAAGAGTCTTGAAAAAACCGTGGAATACTTGAAAGGCATAACACAGGGCACCCCGGAGATCGCCATAATACTGGGTTCAGGGCTGGGAAGCCTCGCCGACTTCATCGAGGGAAAGCAAATCATCCCCTACGAGGAAATACCGGGCTTTCCGAAAACCACCGTCCAGGGGCATGAAGGCAGGCTCATCTTCGGACACCTTGGCGAAAGATATGTAGTGGCCATGAAGGGGCGTTTCCACTACTACGAAGGCCACGATACGGTGACCGTGGTCTATCCTGTCCGGGTGTTCGGCATGATGGGAATAAAAAATCTCCTGGTAACCAACGCTGCCGGGGGAGTGAACACCGGCTTTGTGCCCGGGGATCTCATGCTCATAAAAGACCATATCAGCTTCTTTGCCGAGAACCCGTTAAGGGGCGAAAACATTGATGAACTCGGTCCGCGCTTTCCCGACATGTCCGCCGCGTATGACCCGTCTCTTCAAAAGATTGCCATGAAATGCGCCGAAAAGATCGCGATCGGCCTGAAAAGCGGTGTCTACTGCTACTGCAAGGGACCGTCCTTTGAAACCCCGGCTGAGATCAAGGCCATTCGGACTCTTGGCGCAGACGCCGTGGGGATGTCCACCGTGCCCGAGGTAATTGCCGCAAGGCATATGGGTATGCGGGTCCTTGGCATATCCTGTATAACCAATATGGCGGCAGGCATCCTCGACCAGCCGCTCACCCATGAAGAAGTGATCGAAACCGGCAAAAAGGTTGAGCAGAAGTTCTCTTCTCTTGTGAAGGAAATAGTAAGGAACTGGTAAAGCCATGGGGACAGCCCCCCTGGTTTGAGCCTTTATTTTTGCGCCGCAGTCTGATACAATCCATTAAAAAGAGGACATACTGTTTTCTGCAAGGAGTATTGATATGAAAAGCATGATCAGGGACATTTCGCTGGCCGATTCAGGCAGGCGCAAGATCGAGTGGGTAAAGCGCAACATGCCCATCCTTTCGGGTTTCGAAGAGGAATTCAGGAAAACGCGCCCCTTCGAGGGCGTAAAGATATCACTGTCGGTCCACCTGGAGGCGAAGACGGCATATCTCTCAAAGGTCCTCGCAGCCGGCGGAGCTAAAATGGCGGTTACCGGAAGCAACCCCCTGTCCACCCAGGATGATGTGGCTGCAGCCCTTGCCGCCGACGGCATGGGGGTATATGCCTGGTACGACGCCTCACCTGAGGAGTATAAGGAACATATCCGCAAGACCCTGGAGCACGGACCGAACATCATAATCGACGACGGGGGAGACCTGGTCAACTGCCTGCATAACGAGTTGCCCGATCTCATCCCTGAAGTCTGGGGCGGATGCGAGGAAACCACCACCGGCCTTATAAGGCTTCGGGCCATGGAAAGGGACGGCGCCCTCAAGATACCCATGATGGCCGTAAACGACGCCATGTGCAAGCACCTGTTCGATAACCGCTACGGCACCGGGCAGTCGGTATGGGACGGCATCAACCGCACCACCAACCTGATTGTGGCCGGAAAGACCGTTGTTGTAGCCGGTTACGGCTGGTGCGGCAGGGGCGTCGCCATGAGGGCCAAGGGGCTCGGCGCCCGCGTCATAGTAACCGAGGTTGATCCGGTGAAGGCCATAGAGGCCGTAATGGACGGCTTTTCGGTGATGCCCATGATTGACGCTGCGCCATTGGGCGACATCTTCGTCACCGCGACCGGCTGCGATCATGTGATCCATGGTGAGCATTTCAGGAAGATGAAGAACGGCGCCGTGCTCTGCAATGCCGGCCATTTCAATGTTGAGATCTCCATACCCGACCTGGAAGCGCAGGCGGTGGAGATCCAGGAAAGCAGGAAGAACATAATGGGCTACAGGATGGCCGACGGACGCTGGCTGTACCTTTTGGGAGAAGGCCGCCTGGTGAACCTTGCATGCGGCGACGGGCATCCCGCCGAGATCATGGACATGAGCTTCGCGGTCCAGGCTCTTGCCTCGCTGTACATCATCGAAAACAGGGGCAGCCTGAAACCCGGAGTGTTTGAGATACCGGGAAACATCGACCGGAGAATAGCAATGAAGAAACTGGAGAGCATGGGCATCCGCATAGATGCCCTCACCGGCGAGCAGGAGCGGTACCTGGGAAGCTGGAACCTGTAACATACGCCAGAATCAAAAACAGCCGCTGGTCGCGGCTGTTTCATTAATTCCTGGAAACCGTTATGCTACCCGATGTGGTTTTCAGGGATATATAAAGTTCCCCGTTTCCGGTGCTTCCCCGCAGCTGCTTTTCGCCTGCCTGGGACAGATCAAGGGCGAAATCCGATTTGATGCTGCCCGAGTTGGTCAGGGCGTCCAGTGAAAACTGGGCGCTGGCGGGAAGACCAAGATTTATGCTTCCGCTGTTGCATTCCATTACGATGTTTGAAGCCGGCCTGTCGCATATTAGGGTAATGCTTCCCGAGCTCGAGGACAGGTCCGCATTCCCTTCAAAACCCCTCACCGAGATGCTGCCCGAAGAAGTCCTGACGGCCGTATGCCCTGTCTGGGCGGAGCCAACGCGCGCATCCCCGGATGTTGAATGGATGACCAGCTTTTCGGCGCTTACCCGATCCAGGCTTGTCAATCCCGAAGTGCCTTCAAGGACCGCTTCTCCCGATACGGACATGGCCGCGATCTTCTTGTCGCCTGAAGAATCTTTCAGGGAGGCATTGGCGGCGCTGAGCCTGTCAATGTTTATCTTTCCCGAGGATGCCCCAGCTGAAAAATCGTTCCTGATCTCCAGGTCTCCAAGGATCAAATCCCCTGAGGAGGTATTGAACATGGCGTCGCCCGCCTGAAGCCTCTCAAGCTTAATCCTTCCCGAGGTCGCGCCGGCGGTAAACCCGTTGCTCACATCCATGCTTCCAAGGGTGATGTCTCCCGAAGAAGTGTTCAGACTGCAGGAGTTCAACTTCAGGCTTGATGCAGTCAGCCTTCCGGATGTGCCGTTGAATACCAGGTCCCCTGAAAATGCTCCGGGGATTTCCACCTGCAGCTTTACTTCGCTTGAGAAGATATCAAGGAACATGAAAGGCTTTGTTATAACCTCAATGCGAAGCACACTCCCGTCCACCCGGGCATCGATGTATGGTATGAATGAAGGATCAGATGCACGGATGCTTCCTGTAAGGGAAGCCCTCACCTTCTGTGAATCCGTCGCTGTAAGGCTCGTGTCGCTGCCTGATACCGCAATTTCTATCCTGCTTATGGAGCCAAGGTCAAACTCTCTGATGTCGTTTACACTGAATAATTCGCCTCTCCCAAAAATCATTTCCGACCCTCCCATGCCATTTGAATAAATCATGAAAAAGAAAACCAGCACACCGCCAGTGATCAGTAATGCCGTCAGGGTCCACATGACTGCTTTTCCGGTTCTCATCAATAAACCTCCCTGCTGGGTTGAGCACACCATAGAATTCGAGGAAGCCTTCAGAACCTGGTTTGCATTACGGAAACGGCATCCTTAAATTCCGATTCACGGATAATTTCATGCAAATCATAGCATGGACTCCAACCCATAACAAGGAAACCAGCCATAACTTAATTGAACTTTAATCCCTTTCTAATCAAGGC
Source organism: Clostridiaceae bacterium (assembly GCA_012719645.1). Classification (GTDB taxonomy): domain Bacteria; phylum Bacillota; class Clostridia; order DSM-8532; family DSM-8532; genus Thermoclostridium_A. The sequence goes on along the minus strand of JAAXZX010000040.1, from coordinate 25,556 downwards.
ATGGGAGAAGGTATCAGGATTCGTCTTTCACCATGTTGTAACAGGTCACCCTGTTCCGCCCGGCCTGTTTTGACGCATACAACGCCTTGTCGGCGGCGGCGATAATGTCTGCGACGCTCTTCCCGTCGTCGGGGTAGGTCGCTACACCTGCGGAGATGGTAACATTGGGATTGGATTTTTCCTGCACGGTTTGCCTGAAGCGGTCAGCCGTCACATAAGCCCGTACCGCCGAAGCCCCGGGCAGGATGATTAAGAACTCGTCCCCGCCATAGCGGCCGGGGATGTCGTCTTTTCTGAAAGAGGTCTGGATCAGTTTTGACACCGTCTTGATGCACTTGTCGCCTGTCTGGTGACCCAGGCTGTCGTTGATTTCCTTGAAATTGTCAATATCAAGCATGAGCAGTGAAAAGCGGGATGTTGGGGTGCGCTCTATCATGTTCGCCAGCACGCTCATGATGGTCGACTTAAGATACAGCCCTGTCATGTTGTCGGTCTTTGACTTCTCGACGAGCTGCCTGTTGGATTTTTCAATCTCCTGGACGCGACGCATGATCTCGGCATGGATGCTGCGGTTTATCCTCTCGAGTTCATGACTGAACCTGCTGTGCTCGGCCTTCAGAACCCCGTAGCTGTTTGAGTAGAAATAGTGGGCGCAAAGATACAGGCCAGCGGCTGCCGGGATAATGGCAAGGAGCGGGTTCAGGATGGATGATCTGACAAGGATGGAGCCTGAAGCCATCAGAAAAATGCCCGAATAAAGCAAAACTCGTTCCCTGCTTCTGGACACCAGGCATATAACGGTCATAGAAAGCTCAATGGCGGCAATGGCCAGTGTGATGATCAGAACATAGAACCTGTAATCGAGCATCAGCAGTATGGACTGTATGAACAAGGCCGCTGCGGGCAGCAGGAAGATGACTGCATACAGGAATTTCAATGATTCGGAAGGCCTCTGGAGCAGGGAGACCAGGGCAAGCACCAGGATCAGAAGGAACCAGGCCAGTTCCAGGTACAGCGATGCCCCGTTGATGTTGTAAGGCCCGATAATGAACGAGTATATGCCAAGGATGAGCGGGATGGCAAAAGACAATCCCGTCGCTTTCAGCCGAGGATCCTCAAGCCTGATGGCAAGCGCCGAAACGAATATGTAAGATGAAAACGCCAGCAACAGAAGAAGTTGAAGCTGGTTTTCAAAGTTAAGATAAAACATGAGTAACCTCCTTGCGGGATCAAAAGCCCGTATGAAAGGGGGCGGCCATCCTTAATATATAATTACACACAATATATAACAAATATCGGCCTGTTTTTCGGTTTAATATAGCCGCCGCGCCCAAACAGTGATATAATAATCTAACTCTGAATGGCGGACTTCTTCGGCAATTATTTCAAAATAAAATGGAGCACGCTATGTTAAAATAAACGTGAAGCGGAAATCCGACGCCGGGTCCGTTTCACTTTCCCAGTAAAGTTTTGGAGGGATCGTCCATGGAATCGGGCACAGTGAAAACTACCGCGGAAAAGCTCGCGGAGAAGGACGGTATAACCTTTTACCGCATAAATTCCGAGAAATTCAAGACAAACCGTGTTGACATATTCTTTCTCGACCGCCTGGAAAGGCAGCGGGCATCGGCAAATGCCATCATACCCTCGGTGCTCAAGAGGGGATGCAGCAAATTCGAGACCCAGAGGGAACTGGAAGCGCGCCTTGAAGAGCTTTATGGCGCAGTGGTGGACGGCGGCTGCAGCAAGAAGGGTGAAACCCAGATCGTCAGTTTCCATATGTCCCACATAGCCGACAGCTATACCAGCAGCCGGGACAATCTGTTCGACCAGTGCAGCGAGCTCCTTATGTGCATCCTCCAGAATCCTGTGGCGGAAGACAACGGGTTTAAGGTCCCAGTTTTCAGACAGGAGCGGGATAACCTCGTAGACTATATAAGAAGCCGTATCAACGACAAGATGAGATTTTCCTTCCTGAGGTGCATAGAGGAGATGTGCAGCGGCGAAGCCTTTGCCATACCTGATGAGGGCTACGAGGAAGACGCGCTTCTTTTAACCCCCCAGAAGACCTTCGCGATTTACCGGGAGATGGTCGAGTCCTATCCCTGCTATGTATATATGTCCGGCTCCATTGACGACGGGAGTGCGCAGCGGTTTATCGAACAGTTTTCCCAGGTTGCCCGCGCCGGCATCAGGAAGGTTGAGTTCCCCGATGTGGCGAAAACCGTGAAAGAGGTCAGGCGCGTGGATGAGAGCATGAATGTGAACCAGGGGAAGCTTTGCATGGGCTTCAGGACCAACGTGTCCCCGTCATCCCCCGATTACTATCCGCTTGTGGTGTATAACGGCATACTGGGAGGGGATGTCCACTCCAAGCTGTTCCAGAATGTCCGCGAGAAGGCGAGCCTTGCCTATTACGCCCAGTCGGTCCTGGAAAAATACAAGGGACTCATGGTGATCATGAGCGGCATCGAGCAGGAGAACCGGGACAAGGCCGAGAAGATCATCCTAAGGCAGTTTGAGGATATGAGGGAGGGCAACATCACCCGGGAAGAGATTGATGCTACAAAGAAATCCCTCAGGACGGGCATAAAGACCATGCAGGACAGCCAGGGTGCAATCGTCGACTTCTTCCTGAGCCAGCACCTGTCCCAGGACGGTGAGGACTTTGAATCCATGGCAGAAAAACTGGAGGCCGTCACAATAGATGATGTGGTCCGGGTAGCCGGCAAGATCCAGCTGGACACCATCTATTTCCTTAAGCCCGATGGCACGCAGCCGCAGGAAGACCCGCAGGCGGAACTGCTGGACGAGCCCATGGAAGGAGGTTTCTGATATGGACTATAAAACCATCAATTATGACAGGTTAGGGGAAACCCTTTATGAATATGACCACCCTACGGGCCTTAAGGCCTTCCTTATAAGAAAACCGGGCTACAACAAGAAAACCGCGTTGTTTGCCACCGATTACGGGTCCATCGACAATGTCTTCAAAAAGAGCGACGGGCAGGTTATGAATGTGCCCGACGGGATAGCCCATTTCCTGGAGCACAAGCTCTTCGAGCAGGAAGACGGCAACATGCTGGACAAGTTCTCGAAACTCGGGTCATCGCCCAATGCCTTTACCTCGTTCAACCAGACGGCATACTACTTCTCATGCACCGACCTTTTCGAGGAGAACTTCAGGATGCTGCTGGACTACGTCCAGAATCCCTGGATCACCGATGAGAACGTGGAGAAGGAAAAAGGGATCATCGGCCAGGAGATCCGCATGTATGAGGACAGCCCCGACTGGAGGATCTTCTTCAACCTGCTGGACTGCCTGTATGTCAACCACCCGGTCAAGCTGGACATAGCGGGCACGCTGGACAGCATCGCCAGGATCAATAAGGAACTCCTTTACGAATGTTACAATGCATTCTATACGCCAGGCAACATGGTGGTTGTCGTATCGGGGGATGTCGAGCCCGAGCCTGTGTTCACAATCGTGGATAATATGATAAAATCCAGGGAGGGGGGAAGACCCGAAAAGCGCTACCCCGACGAACCCGAAACCCTGAACATGGAATACAAGGAGCAGAAGCTCCGCGTTTCGATGCCCCTGTTCAACATGGGCATCAAGGACCCGGTTCGCCTGTCGGGTTATGAGCTTTTAAAGAGGAGAACAGCCCTTGGCATCATCCTGGCGTCCATAATGGGACGGAGCTCCGAGCTTTTCAACCGGCTGTATTACGACGGGCTCATCAATGACTCCTTCCGGTTCGATGTATCGGCGGACCAGAGCTACGGCTTCGTCAACTGGGGCGGCCAATCCTCCGACCCCGAAAAGGTTTCACGGGAGATACGCAGGGAGATCGACGCCACCGTGGAAAGGGGTATCGATCCGGCCGTTTTCGATCGCATAAAGCGGTCCCACGAGGGCGTTTTCGTAAGGACGTTCAACTCGCCCGATATCATAGCCCGGGAGGTAATGGACGCCTATTTCAACAGGACGAGCTATTTCGACCTGAGCAGGGTCTTTGAGGAGTTGGATATCGATTACACCAACGGCGTTTTAAGGGATCTGTTTGTCAGGACGCACGCGCTGTCGGTGATAAATCCGGTATAAATGATGCAGGTTAATGGATACGGGGGTCAAGAATTATGGAACACTATATTGAGTTTCCCAAACTGTTCGGTGGAATAAGGCTGAATGTGGGACGCGAGGCTTTTGTGCTTCCCGAGTTCCTGGGAATTGGTCCCATCAGCGTGCGCTGGTACGGTATCATCATTGCCGTGGCCATAATCATTGCTCTGATCCTGGCAACCAGGCAGGCCGAGAAGTTCAAAATCAGGGAAGAGGACCTTCTGGACATGTTCCTGATCGCCCTTCCCGTATCGGTCGTATTCTCCAGGCTTTTTTACGTGGTATTTAAATTTGATGATTTCAAAAACGACCTGATACGCATCCTGTATATCTGGGAAGGCGGGGTAGCCATATACGGCGCGGTGATAGGCGCTGTGCTGTCGGTCTTCATCTTTTCCAGGATCAGAAAGATCAACATGTGGACCCTGTGCGACTTTGCCTGCGTATACCTTACCCTGGCGCAGGCCATAGGCCGCTGGGGCAACTTTTTCAACCAGGAACTCTACGGGACGGTCACTGATCTGCCCTGGGGCATGACCGGAAGCATAATCAGGGCGGAAATGGGTTCCGATCAGCTGGTCCACCCGACCTTCCTGTATGAATCCCTCTGGAATTTACTTGCCTTCTTCATCCTGCTTTCCATCAGGAAAAGGAACAGGGTGCCGGGCAGGGTCTTCGCGTCGTACCTGCTCCTGTACAGCTTTGCAAGGTTCATGCTTGAATTCCTGCGTGTGGACGACTTCCAGTCGGCCAACGATGTGCGCTACAACCAGGTTGTCGCGGCCGTGCTGTTCATTGGAGCCCTTATCTTCCTCATCGTCTCGGTTATCGTGGAGAAGACCGGAAAGAAGACCCCGGTTTACGACACGCCCAGCGCTTATGCCGATATCCTGAAGAAGCTGGATGAGGAGGAAAGCGGGGAACTGGAAGCAAATTCCCATGACACCGGGACTGTTCTGACCGATAATGGATATAGTGATGAAGCGGCGGAACCCGTCATTGACACCGGCAGCGATAAACCGGAAGAACCGGCGGAAGCGGCTGAAGCCGCCGGATCCCAGGATGAAGACGCCGGATCTGACAAGTTCGGATTCTCTGACAACGCGGAATGAGGCCTGTCCGTATGCCGACGGCTTAACCCTTGATAAACCAGCAGCGAGGTATTAAAAGCAGTCCATGTATACCATCGAGAAGAAAAAAGGACCTTCGCTGGTCAGAAATATCGACTGGTTTTTAATCGTGAATGTCATCCTCATCAACGCGATAGGCCTTATCGTGCTGCGGGGGATGTTTTCTCCTGCCCAGAAGGATATGCCCGGCGTCTTCATGAAACAGCTTATTGCCTCCATTTTGGGGATTGCTGTCATGATCATCGTAATGATCATAGACTACAAGGACCTGAGGATACTGGGTATACCGGCCTATTTCGCCACTATAGCCCTGCTTGTGGCAGTGCTGTTCTTTGGTGTGGGAAGAGAGGAGACGGGAACCAGGGGATGGCTTATGCTGGGACCATTAAGCCTTCAGCCGTCAGAGCTGGGCAAGGTTGCCATGACCATTTCCGCGGCCTACTTTTTTGAAAAACTCAAGGAGAACCGGAGCATCAAGTACTACATACTCCTTCTTGCCACTACGGCTCTGCCCATCGGCCTGGTGCTCCTGCAGCCGGACTTCGGAACAGCCATAGTCTATGTTTTCATGTTCCTGTGCATGCTTTTCGTATATGGGATCAGGTACCGCATTATTCTTATCTTCGGCGGGGCTGCGCTGCTGGGCCTTCCACTGCTGTGGTACAACGTGCTGGTTAAGGTTCTGAAGGAACACCAGATAAACCGTATACTCTCCTTCATTAATCCCGCCGCTTATGAGAACTCCAGCGCCTACCAGGTGCTCATGGCCATCCGCCATATCGGAAGGGGTCAGCTCACCGGGGTGGGTATCGGCAATGGAAGGGCGGTATACAATGTCCCGGAGGTGGAAACAGACTCCATCTTTGCGGTTGTGGGGGAAGAGTTGGGCTTTATCGGGGCTGTCGCCCTGGTGTTGCTGTTCACCGCACTTCTGCTGCGGTGCCTCTATATCGCGTGCTTTGCCAAGGACAAGTTCGGTTCCTACATGGTAACCGGGCTCATGGCCATGTTCATGTTCCATTTTGTCGAAAACGTGGGGATGAACATAGGCATCCTGCCGGTAACCGGCATACCGCTGCCCTTCATCAGCATAGGCGGTTCCTCGGTGGTGGTCAACTACCTTGCCATCGGGATAATAGTCAGCGTATCCATGCGACGACAAAGACCAATGTTCGAGGCTTAGCCCGTATTGGCCCATATACGGGGCATACGGCAAGCTCATGTTAGACGTATGGCCGGGGTGTAACAGCCCCGGTTTTTATTTGCGGGTGGGGGAAATGTGCCAAAGAATATTAAAATTTTGTTACAGAAAATCAATAAACAAAAATGTATAAATTTCTACAAATAATTTCCCGGATATATTTAGGGGATTGTAACTTATTACCATACTACATATGGTGTAGCCCGACCCTTCAGGGGGTGTTCGTGAACGAGCACCCCTTTTTTATCGGTGGTGGGAAGGCTAAATGAGAGGGTTGACGGGTGCCGATAGATGGAGTAGAATACAATGTAAGTGGAGCAAAGTGGGTGAAAGTGGTGAGTGGTTTTAACGGCAAATACACGAATACGATGGACGCGAAGAACCGCGTTTTCGTGCCTGCCGCTTATCGCCATAAGCTGGGTCAGGAGTTCATCCTCACCCGCGGTGAGGATACGAACCTTTACCTGTATCCCATGGAAGCCTGGGAAGAGTTTGAAGAAAAGGTCAAGACCCTTCAGACCAGCAGGCAGAATTATCGTGCCATTATGCGTCACTACTTCGCCAACGCTGTCACTTGCAGCCTGGACAGCCAGGGACGGATCGTGATTCCCCAGGAACTCAGGGAATGGGCCGGATTAACAAAGGAAGTTCTTTTCGCCGGAGTCGACACCAAGGTGGAGATCTGGGATCCGCAGAAGTACGAAGAAGTCACCAGCTCCTGCGACATTAACGAGATACTTGACAGCCTGCCCATCAACCTTCCGTAAAACCTGAAAGGATGAGGAATCCGGCCGTGACTTTTGAACACAAGCCAGTCATGCTGGATGAATGCATAGATTATCTTAATATACGGGCCGACGGCATATATGTGGATGCAACTGTAGGAGGCGCGGGGCATTCGTCCGGAATATTGGAGCGTCTGGGTCCGAAAGGCCTGCTGGTAGGGATAGACCAGGACCAGGACGCCATACGGGCAGCCGGACAAAGGCTGGAAAAAGTGCAGACCCAGGGACGATACGTCCTTTGCAATACGAACTTTGAAAACATAAGAGAAGTATTAGGGATGCAAAAGATAAAAGCAGTCGACGGGGTACTTATGGATCTCGGTGTTTCCTCCCACCAGCTGGATGAGGGGGAACGGGGGTTCAGCTATCAGCATGACGCACCCCTCGACATGCGGATGAACAAAAGACAAGAACGGGATGCCGCATGGGTTGTCAACAACCTGAGCCGTGAGGATCTGGCCCGGATAATCCGGGAATACGGAGAGGAAAAATGGGCCTCGCGGATAGCGGAATTCATCGTGAAACACAGGGAGATACAAAAGATAACGACAACGGGCCAATTGGCAGACATCATCAAGGCCGCAATACCGGCGGCAGCGAGAAGGACAGGCCCGCATCCCGCCAAAAGGACCTTCCAGGCTATACGCATCGAGGTCAACAGGGAACTGGAGGTCCTGGAAAAAGCCCTGGACGAGGTTATCGGGCTCCTGAAACCGGGAGGCCGGCTGGCGGTGATCACCTTCCACTCGCTGGAGGACAGGATAGTCAAGCAAACCTTCAGGGACAGGGCGCAGGGCTGCGTTTGTCCCGGGGATTTTCCCCGGTGTGTATGCGGCAGGGAACCGGAAATCAGGATCATAACAAGGAAGCCTGTGACGGCATCCAAAAGCGAGCTTGATGAAAACCCAAGGGCCAGGAGCGCAAAGCTTAGGGTCGCTGAAAAGATTTGACATACTTACGAAGCTTGTACCAAGGACAAAACTCTGACTGACAAAAGAAGAAAACCATAAGGTACAAAAGACTGCTGAAGAACAAAAGATTTAACTGATGAACAAAAGCGCAACTACGTCACAAAAGATAACTCTTGCATGAACATCAAAGATACCAAGGATATGACCCTTTACAAAAGATAACCTGATAAATGTTTACAAAAGATTAAAGAGAAAGTGTACAAAAGAAAGGCAGAGAGAGAACAGAAAAACAAACCTTACAAAAGACAAGAGCAAGTGAATGAGTGAGGCAGACCAATTTGATTTTACCCGGGGTCTGCCCCGCAAACGGCGGACCCGGGACTTCATCTCTTATGTGTCAGGGGCTGTGGCGTTACAGAATGGTACGCCACGTTGTTCTCTTTAGGGATACGTTAATTGGGAAAGAGCTAAAAAGAGAAAGCAAAAACCCGCGGGAAGCGGTCCGCCCGGTGTACGGGAAGGAAATGGTGAAGGGAGGTAAAGAGGCATGGATCACAGGATGAGTTATGTTTACGGCAGCGCAGCGCCCAAACTGCCCCAGAGGCCCGAGCAACAGGAAGTCCGTCAACCTGAGAAGATAAGGCCCAAGGCGTCGCGGGTAGCTGTTCCGGCATATGCCCATGTTCCCAAGGCCAAATTGATCTTCTGTGTCATCGCTCTGGCATTGATGAGTTTCGTCGTGCTGTACCGCTTCTCGATACTGGCGGACCTGAACACCGCCATGAACAAGATGAATGAGGAATATAACACGCTGAGGGACGAGAACAGGCTCCTGAAGGTTGAGATTGAAACCAGTATTGACCTGGATAAGGTGAAACAGGTAGCTGAAAACGAGATGGGAATGCACAAGCCCGACAAGTTCCAGGTTGTCCCGGTAAGCGTTCCCAAGAACGACTACAATGTTGTACTGGACCAGAAATACATTGACCAGGCGACCGACAGGAACGACAAACCTCTCCTTGAAGGAATACTTGATTCGATACAGGCGGCCTTTCCATGATTGGCCGCCTCTATATACCCGGCCTGAACGGACTTTCCCCATGGAAATACAAATATATCCGCCAGGCAAGGTATATATTTTATACAGAAATCAGTACGGGACCATGGATTGATATGGAGGCACATCGCGGATCAGTCCGTCGTCCTTTTTTTGCAGGAGTAACCAGATGAAAGGCAGTAACCGCAAACAAATGCCAGATAAGCACCACAGGACTGCTACGAAGGCCCCGGTCGACTTGCAAAGCGTTAGGAAGAAAAAGCAGGCAGAAGAAATCCCGAACCAGCCCAACACGGCTAAGCTTAAGAAAAGGGAGTTCTTCATGCTGATAGTCTTTACCCTGTCGCTTTTTTTCATGCTTTACAGGGTAGGCTTTGTCCAGTTTGTGAAGGGTGAGGAGTATCAGAAGAAGGCATATAATATCCAGACCCAGAAGAGACAGATCAACCCCAAGCGCGGCACCATATATGACAGGAACGGGAAGGGCCTCGCCATCAGCGCCTCGGTGGATACCGTGTCGGTGAACCCCAACGCCCTGAGAAGCGAACTGGAGGACGCGCCCGAAAAGCTGAACGATCTGGCAAAGGGCCTCGCCGAACTCCTTGACATGGACGCCGGGGACATCATGGAGATATTCTACAGGAACTCAAGGTTTGAGTTCATAAAAAGGAAGATCGACAGGGAACTGGGCGCTAAGGTGAGGGAGTTCGTCGTAAAACAGATGGGCGTGCTCAACGTGTACATAGACGAGGATTCAAAACGATATTATCCCAACGGCAGCCTGGCGGCCCATGTCCTTGGCTTTACAGGCGTTGACGACCAGGGCCTGGCCGGCATAGAATTGAAATTCGACGCCACCCTGAAAGGCATGCCGGGCAAGATAATGAGCGAGGCCGATGTCCATGGAAGGCCCATCAGGTTCAGCAAGGAACGGTATATTGAGGCCGTGGACGGGTACGATATCTTCCTGACCATAGATGAAACGATCCAGTTCTTTACCGAGAAGGCCCTTGAGCAGGCCGCCCTGGATTATAACCTCAAAAGGGGAGCCGCAGCCATCGTGATGAACCCCAACACCGGGGAGATCCTGGCCATGGCGTCCTACCCCGATTTTGACCCCAACCATCCCGACGCGAAGCCCGACTTCGTGGACAACCCGGAATGGGAAGGCTTCGGAAGCGTTGAGGATACCAATCTGCTCTGGCAGACCGTGTTCAGGAACAAGGCGGTAAACGATACATACGAGCCCGGGTCCACATTCAAGGCCATTACCGCCGCCGCGGCGCTTGAAGAGGGCGTGGTGACGCCCGAAACCAGTGTCGTATGCAAACCCTACTCCCTGGCAGGGCACACAATCAATTGCTGGCGCGTGGGGGGACACGGTCCGGAAGACTTTACCCATGCGGTCTACAACTCCTGCAACCCTGTTTTTGTGCAGGAAGCCCTGGCGGTCGGCATCGACAAGTTTTATACTTATGTAAGGATGTTCGGGTTCCAGAAGCGGACCGGGCTGGAGATATCCGGCGAGCCGACCGATGAGGAATACCGCAACCTGTGGCATAAAGATCCCAAGGAGATAGACCTGGCGGTGGCCGGGTTCGGCCAGCGCTTCCAGATAAGCCCGATCCAGCTTGCCACCGCATACTGCGCCATCGCCAACGGCGGGAACCTTATGAAGCCCATGCTGGTCAAGCAGATCGCCGACAGCAGCGGGAACATAATACAGAAGTTTGAACCCCAGGTAGTAAGAAAGGTTATCTCTGAAGAGACATCAAAAACCATCAGGACCATACTGGAGGGTGTAGTTTCTGAGGGAACAGGAAAAAATGCTTATGTGAGCGGTTACAGGATCGCCGGCAAGACCGGTACATCCGAAACCCTGCAGACCGAATCCGAAGGCCGTTACGTGGTATCGTTCGTCGCGTTTGCCCCGGCCGATAAGCCTGAGATCGTGGTCCTTGTGATGCTGGACCATCCCCAGGTGGAGATGCACTTAAGGTCCGGCGGAATACTGGCGGCGCCCGTTGCCGGAAGGCTCTGCGAGGATATCCTTGAATACCTCCAGGTGGAAAGGCAGTACAGCGAGGAAGAACTGAAGCGGATGACCGAGGAGGTATATGTGCCCAAGTTAGTCGGGCTTACAGTCGCGGAAGCCGCGGAGAAGCTCAAGGCTTACGGCCTGAAATACACCGTGATCGGCCCGCAGGATGGAAACGCTGTGGTGAAGGACCAGACACCCAAGGCCGACTTCAGCATTCCGCAGAATTCAACGGTGATCCTCTATACCGAAGGCGGACCCGGGAATAACATGGTGCCCATGCCAAACCTCATCAACAAGACCCTGGATGAGGCCATAACGGCAATGAAGAACGCCGGTCTCAACATACGCATCAGGGGCGATGGCGTCGCGCTGAAACAGCAGTATGAACCGGGTACGATGCTTCCGAAGGGCGAAGTTGTGGACGTGGAATTCATGTACCTGGTTGCGGACTAAGAGAGTTGGAATAATCAAATCGAAGCGGGCATGCGCCCGCAGGGGAAGGAAGGTTAGCATGAAACTGAAGGAACTGGTTGGATCCCTGGAAACGGTTGAGGTTCAGGGCGGAATGGACAAGGAGATAAGGGGCGTGACCTACGATTCACGAAAGGCCTTGCCCGGGTATCTCTTCGTATGCATAGACGGGTTCACCACCGACGGGCATAAATACGCCCAGCAGGCGGTGGACAACGGGGCATGCGCCCTTGTGGTGGAGAAGGATGTCAACATCATTGGCGAGGATATTACCTTGATAAAGGTTAGGAATTCAAGGAAAGCGCTGGCGCTGATATCGGCCAACTGGTTCGGCAACCCGTCCCGGAGCATGACGCTGGTGGGCGTGACCGGGACCAAGGGAAAAACCACCACAACATACATGATACATTCCATCCTGGAAAAGGCTGGCAGGACCGCAGGCCTTATCGGTACAGTGGCCAACTGCATAGGCAGGGAGAAGATACCCGCAAGGAGGACCACCCCTGAATCCTATGACCTCCAGGAGATGTTCGAGAAGATGAAGGAAATGGGAGCCGATACGGTGGTTATGGAGGTATCCTCCCAGGGGCTCAAGCTTGACCGCGTGACGGGCTGCAATTTTGACATCGGCCTCTTCACCAACTTCTCGAAGGACCATATCGGCGGGTTCGAACACCCCGACATGGAGGATTATTTCAAATCCAAGCTGATCCTCTTCAGAATGTGCAAAAAGGGCATCGTCAACGTGGATGCGGCTTATTCCAACCGTGTCCTGGACGAAGCTGCCTGCGAGGTTCTGACCTTCGGAATCGAGAAACCTGCGGATGTGCGGGCTGAGAACATTACCACCCATTCGGATTCGGTTGAGTTCGACGCCGTAACCCCATGGTTCAGGGAGCGCGTAAAGGTATCGGTTCCCGGTTTCTTCAGCGTATACAACGCCCTGGGCGCCATCGCGGCATGCGGGCTTATGGGAGTGCCTTTTGAGGCCATCAGGGACGGCCTTCTGAAGGTGCAGGTCCCGGGAAGGGCCGAGGTTGTTCCCACTCCCGGAAAGGACTACACCGTGATGATCGACTATGCCCATACCCCGGACAGCCTGGAGAATATCCTTTCCACTGTTAAGGGATTCGCCAGGGGCCGCCTTATTTCGGTATTCGGCTGCGGAGGCGACAGGGACCGCACCAAGAGGCCGCTCATGGGCGAGGTGTCGGGCAGGATCGCCGACTTCACCATAATCACCTCCGACAACCCGAGGACAGAGGAGCCAATGCAGATTATAAGGGACATCGAGGAAGGCATTAAAAAGACCGATGGCAGGTATACAGTAATAGAGGACAGGACCGAGGCCATAAGGTACGCCATGGAGAACGCTGAATGCGGCGACATAATCGTTCTTGCGGGCAAAGGCCATGAAACCTACCAGATATTCAAAGACAAAACCATACATTACGATGAACGGGAGATCGTCGAAAATATACTGAAGGAGCTTGAATGATCCATGAAGGAAATGAAAGCCGCCGATGTTTCCCGCGCAGTTGACGGACACCTGGTCGCAGATGGGAATATAATGGTCAGGAGCGTGTCCACCGACTCAAGGACCCTTGAGCCCGGCTGCCTTTTCGTGGCCATCAGGGGCGAGCGCTTCGACGGGCACAACTATATCCGGGAGGCGCTGGACAAGGGAGCGGCACTGGTTATGGCCGAAAAAGGAGCCTCCATCCCCGACGGGGTCCCTGCCGTGCTGGTGGAGGATACCCTGAAGGCGCTGGGAAGGCTGGCAGAATACCATCGCTCCCGGTTCGACATTCCCGTGGTTGCCGTAACCGGAAGCGTGGGAAAGACAAGCACCAAGGAGATGATTGCCGCCACCCTGTCGGCAAAGTTCAGGGTGCATAAAACAAAGGGCAATTTCAATAACGAGATCGGCCTTCCCCTGTCGGTGCTGGAACTTGACGACTCCCACCAGGCTGCCGTCTTCGAGATGGGGATGCGGGGCTTCGGAGAGATCGATTACCTTTCCCGGATCGTCCGGCCCGATATTGCGATCATCACCAATATCGGCATATCCCATATCGAAAGGCTCGGCTCCAGGCAGAACATCCTGAAGGCCAAGCTGGAGATCATCCACTGGCTGAAGGACGACGGCCATGTGATACTCAACGGTGATGACGAACTGCTTTCCGGGCTTCGCGGCCTGCTTGAACAGAAAACACTTTTCTATGGGATGGACGAATCCTGCGATGTGCGGGCGACCGACCTTCTCTCCAAAGGGGAAGAGGGCGTCAGCTTCTCGGTCAGGTACAGGAACCGGGAACACCGGTATTTCGTTCCTGCGCCGGGGATCCATAACGTGCAGAATGCCCTTGCCGCCATCAGCACCGCGCTGGTGCTGGGCTTTGACGATGAAACCATTGAAAAGGGCCTGCTGGAATATTCCGGCGACCGCATGCGCATGAACATTACCGAAACGGACGGCATCAAGGTGATAAACGACGCCTATAACGCGGCTCCCGCCTCGGTCAGCTCGGCCCTCAGGGTCCTCTGCGAGATCGGCGCCAACAGGCGCAAATGGGCAGTACTGGGGGATATGCTTGAGCTGGGGGACTGGGCTGAGGATGCCCACAGGGAAATAGGCATGCAGGTTGCCGAGGCCGGGATAGATTACCTGGTCGGGGTCGGGGACCTGGCACGCTGGTATGTGGAAGGAGCCCTCGACCATGGCATGCCGCTGGAAAACACCAGGTTGTTCCAGGATGCCGATGACGCACGGAGCTACATCAGCCAGAGAATCGCCAGGGGCGATGTGATCCTTTTCAAGGGCTCGCGGAAGATGAACCTTGATGTCCTTGCCGCAAAGCTTTTTGAAGGCAGGGCTTCAGGATCGCAGGATACCTGAGCGCAGGATAAGAGAGGTTAAAACAATGGGTAAAATCTTTGGCATAATACCGCACCAGGTGGCGGCCTATCTCATATCGCTCGCCATGGCAATAGCCCTTGCAAGGATCCTGATCCCCTTTTTCCGGCGGATCAAATGCGGCCAGCCCGAAAGGGAGGAAGGCCCTGAGTCCCACAAGGTGAAAAGCGGGACACCCACCTTCGGCGGGCTTATATTCCTTATCCCCATGGTGCTGGTGGGCGGCTGGCACGCGCTGAAGGACCACCGCATCCTGGTCCTGATACTGGTGACCCTGGGGTTTGGCGCGATCGGCTTCTTCGACGATTACCTGAAGGTTGTAAAAAAGCATAATACGGGGCTTACACCCAGGCAGAAGATGATGGGCCTGTTGATCGTGTCCGGCGCATTTACCTGGTATGCCGTAACCTATATACCCGCAGCCAGCACGCTGGTCATCCCTTTCATAGGGCTTAAGGCCCCGCTGGCGCTGCCCGTGGTGGCCGCCGTGCCGTTTTCCATATTTGTACTGGTGGCCTTTTCCAATGCCGTCAATCTCACCGATGGACTTGACGGGCTGGCAGGCACGGTTACCACGTTTGTTCTCCTGTTTCTCACCATTATGTCCGCCTTCAACAGCGACTGGGGCTATATCAGCACCTTCTGCGCCATTCTTGCCGGCGGGCTCCTGGGATTCCTAATTTTCAACCTGCACCCGGCAAAGATTTTCATGGGCGATGTGGGGGCGCTGGCCCTCGGCGGAGCCCTGTCGGCCATGTCGCTTATGACGGGCACGGCCATCTACCTTGGGATTGCAGGAATAATATATGTGGCCGAGGCATTATCTGTAGTGATACAGGTTGCCTGGTTCAAGAGGACCAAAAAGAGGGTATTCCTTATGGCTCCTCTGCACCATCATTACGAGTACAAGGGATGGAAAGAAACCAAAGTGGTAACGGTATTCGCGCTGATTACCATAGTGTCCGGCGCCATAGCCGTGCTGCTCCTTTAAGGCTTAATGACCCGGGTATGTTTCCCGGGAAAAGCCACACCGCTGAAATGCTCTCAGCCGGCAGGGCGGCTTGTGTTCACCGGCGAAAAAGGATGATCGCATGATGAGAAAAAGGGAATATGACTTCTGGCTCCTCCTTACCGTCATAATACTCCTGGCCATAGGTGTGGTCATGGTTTTCAGCGCCAGTTCCTATTATGCGGGTTTAAGGCATAACAACAAGTTCCACTACCTTGTCCGGCAGCTGCTTTGGAGCGGTGTGGGCATTGCCTGCATGCTGTTTGTTTCAAACATCGATTACCGCAGGCTGGCGATAATCTCGCCCGTCCTGATGCTGATAAGCATAATCCTTCTGATCCTTGTGGCAATACCCGGCATAGGCACAAAATCCAACGACGCAAGGCGCTGGTTCAACCTGGGCTTTACCACATTCCAGCCATCGGAGCTCATGAAGCTTTCCCTGATCATGTTCCTCAGCTTCAGCCTGTCCAAAAACAACGGCAAACTGCGCTATTTCTTCAAGGGGCTTGTGCCGTATCTTCTGATAGTAGGTTTTGTGGACGCCCTGCTGCTCCTTGAGCCCCATTACAGCTGCGCGGTCCTTATCACGGCGGTTGCAATTGTCGTCCTGTTCTGCGCTGGGGCGAGGATTTTCCACTTCATTGCCATAGGCGTGCCCGCCATCGCCGGGGCTGTATACCTGATTGTCAGCTCGGAATATCGTTTGAGGCGATTTTTGGCATTCCTCGACCCATTTGCAGATCCCCAGGACAGCGGTTACCAGGTGGTGAACTCCCTGTATGCCATCGCTTCGGGTTCCATCTTCGGCCGCGGGCTGGGCAAAAGCCTCCAGAAGTACCTGTACATCCCCGAGCCCCAGAACGACTTTATCTTCTCCATAGTGGCCGAGGAACTGGGCTTTGTCGGGGCATTCACGGTGATAGTCCTGTTCCTTCTGCTCATCTGGCGCGGCATCCGCATTTCCATGAACGCGCCCGATATGATGGGAAGCCTTATGGCCATCGGCATCACGTCGCTGATAGCCATTGAAACCATAGTCAACATCGCTGTTGTAACCGCCACCGTGCCCGTTACGGGCATGCCCCTGCCATTTATAAGCTATGGGGGAACATCTCTTCTGTTCCATCTCATGGGCATGGGAATACTTCTCAACATCTCCAGGAACAGCGCGAACAACCTCACCCCCGTGAGGGGATCCGAACTCATCAGGCGCGCCCGCCAGGGCGAGAACTAAACCAAGGGGACGGTTCAGACCAGGGGGACGGTTCCGGTGGTCTCAGACCACCGGAACCGTCCCCCTGGTCTGGTTTCCGGACACGCTTCCAGTAACAGGATTTTCCCGGAAGCATATTATGAAATGTATTAAATACTTCGCTTCCGGGGGTGTTTTGCGTGAGCAATCTCATTATAACCGGAGGTTCGCGGCTTTGCGGCATCATCGAGGTGCCCGGGGCCAAAAACTCTGTTCTGCCGGTACTGGCTGCTACGCTCTTGAACAAGGGTACCAGCATCCTTGAGAATTGCCCCGAACTGGACGATGTGACCACCATGTTGGAGATACTCGAAGCCCTGGGCTGCGGTATCCGCAGGAAAGGAAGCAGGATAGAGGTTGATGCCTCTCAGTTGACAGCCAGCAGCATCCCCGAAGAACTGGCTAAAAAAATGAGGTCATCCATCATCATCCTGGGCTCCCTGCTGGCCAGATGCGGCGAAGCGTACCTGAGCTATCCCGGCGGATGTGAGATTGGCATGCGGCCGATCGACATGCATTTGAAAGCCCTTATGCAGATGGGAGCCAAGGTAGACGGCATAAGCGACGGCATGCTGCGCTGCAGGGCGGAAAAGCTTACGGGCTGCGAGATACTGCTGGATTACCCCAGCGTGGGAGCGACAGAAAACATCATGCTCGCGGCCAGCATGGCCGAGGGTGAGACCATTATCCAAAACGCTGCGAAAGAGCCTGAAATCGATGACTTACAGGCTTTTTTAAGGAAGATGGGCGTCAATGTTTCAGGCGCCGGAACGGGTGTAATACGCATCCAGGGGGCACGTAAGATAAAGGCGGAACCGGTGCACAGGATAATACCCGACCGCATTGTGACCGGGACCTATCTGGCCGCCGCGGCTGCCACCGGGGGCAGCATAGTGGTCACAAATGTCATATACGACCATGTGGGTTCTGTGCTGTACTGTCTCAAGCGGTGCGGGTGCAGGATAAAGAATTATTCGGGAAACGTGATCGCGTTGGAATCCAGCGGCCGTCTGACAGCCCTGGACCTGGTCAGAACCTCTCCATACCCGGGTTTTCCCACCGATATGCAGCCACAGCTGGTAGCGCTGCTATCCAAGTGCAAGGGTACCAGTGTGGTTGTTGAAACCGTCTTTGAGAACCGTTTCCGTTACACCGAGCAACTGATGAAGCTTGGCGCTGATATCACCATCCAGGGCAGGACTGCGATTATACGCGGAGTTGATAAGCTCAAGGGCGCGCAGCTTGAAGCCCGCGACCTGAGGGGCGGGGCCGCGCTGGTCATCGGCGCCCTGTCTGCCGAAGGCACATCCAGCATATCGGGCGTAGGATACATAGACAGGGGCTATGAGAGGATGGAAAAGGTGCTGTCCAGCGTAGGGGCGAATATCAGGAGGGTTGAAGCCTGAAGCTGTTATTTCCCCCTTCTCTCTGGTATAATATGCATATAGGTGAGGTGCCCATGAGCCGCGGAAAGAAACGAAGGAAGAAGCTGATTAAAGTACTGCTGCTGATGCTGCTGGTAATTCCGGTACTCCTGGTAGTTATGCTTCTCTTTACGCCTTTTTTCAATATCACGGACATCCGTGTCGAGGGCGCCGGGTTTTACACCCAGGAGGAGATCAGGCTTGCATCGGGGATTGCCCCGGGCGAAAACGCATTTCGGAAAATCAGGTTTTCTCCCGAGGCAATCCTCGGTTTAAGGCTCCTTGACGCGGAGGCGGCCATCGAAGCCCTGCCCCGGATAAAGGATGCAAGGGTTTTCATTATTTTCCCCAACCAGGTGGGCATAAGCGTTACCGAGCGATCTCCGTCGGTCTACCTTTCCTATCTTGGAAGCTACCTGACCGTGGACGCTGAGGGCTATGTCCTCGAGGTCAGCAGGGACGAGCCTCCCGCAGGTCTCAAGGAACTTCGCGGCATCGACTTCACCAAGTACTCGGTGGGACAGCAGCTTGAAACCGCGGATGTGGGGCATGTCCGGATAGCCGACAACATTGTCAGGGCGATCAGAAAATCCGACGAAAATTCGGAATTCCTGTTATGGCCCGTAGTGGACTGGATCGACGTTGTAGATGACAATACGGCCATGATGTCCTATGACAACCGGGTTGTGGTGAGGTTCGACCCCACTGACAGGCTCCAGTATACCATTGATTTTTCCAAGCAGATCTTTTTTACTAAAATAAGCGCGACAGAGCGGGGAAGGCTTGAGTTCATCCGTGGCCAGAACCCGAGTTTTATTCCGGATTGAGGTGGTAATTATGATTCCCATTCTTGGACTGATTGCCGGACTGATCATCGGCATATTTCTTCCGTTCCACATTCCGCAGGCATATTCCAACTACGCGGCGGTGGCCATCCTTGCAGCCCTGGACTCGGTACTGGGCGGATTCTCGGCCTCGCTGGACGGCAAGTTCGATATCAAGGTCTTCCTCTCGGGCTTCTTTGGGAACTCCCTCCTGGCGGCGCTGCTCGCCTTCATCGGGGACAAGCTGGGGATCCAGTTGTATCTTGCTGCCGTATTTGCCTTTGGAAACAGGATATTAATAAACTTCGGCAATATAAGAAGGAAACTGCTTAAGCTGGACGAACTGAGATAAATACAATATATACCGTATAAGCAGGCAAAATTGATGAAAAAAGCCCAATATATTGATGCCGAAAGGGTAAAAATTTGAAAGAAATCATTGCGTTTGGCAGGCTTTGTTAATATAATGGTATTAGATAAATAAACAAGCTGCTGTGTCCGGCTTCATACCAGTTCGGGATAACATTTTACTTACGATAACTGATAAAGGGGGACACAAAAGTGTTGGAGTTTGATATTGATATGGACAGTTTTGCACGTCTTAAGGTCGTGGGTGTCGGGGGCGGCGGTAATAACGCCGTGAACCGCATGATCAGCGCCGGTCTCCGCGGCGTGGAGTTCATTGCCGTAAATACGGACAAACAAGCGCTATTCCTATCGCAAGCCAATACGAAGATCCAGATTGGAGATAAACTCACAAAGGGCCTGGGAGCCGGGGCTAACCCGGAGATCGGTGAAAAGGCCGCCAATGAAAGCCGTGACGAAATCGCCATGGCCATCAAGGATGCCGATATGGTCTTTGTGACAGCCGGCATGGGCGGCGGCACCGGAACCGGTGCGGCGCCCGTCATCGCGCAGATCTCGAAGGAACTGGGAATCCTTACGGTGGGCGTGGTAACGAAGCCCTTCACCTTTGAGGGCAAGAAGCGTATGCAGCACGCCGAGCAGGGTGTGGAAGCCCTCAGGGGCGTGGTGGATACCCTGGTTACCATCCCCAACGACAGGCTTCTCCAGATAGCCGACAAGAAGATGTCCCTGGTAAAGGCCTTCAGCCTGGCGGACGATGTTCTGCGTCAGGGCGTCCAGGGCATATCCGACCTGATTGCCGTTCCCGGCCTCATCAACCTGGACTTCGCGGACGTTAAGACCATCATGCAGGATACCGGGCTTGCCCACATGGGCATAGGCAGGGGAACCGGCGAGAACAAGGCTGAAGAGGCTGCGAAGCAGGCTATAACCAGCCCTCTGCTGGAAACCTCCATTGACGGCGCCAAGGGTGTTCTCATGAATATTACCGGCGGTCTGGACCTCGGCCTGCAGGAAGTCAACCAGGCTGCGGAACTGATCCAGGCAGCAGCCGACCCGGATGCGAATATCATCTTCGGCGCGGTCATCGATGAGAACCTGAAGGACGAGATCATCATCACGGTTATCGCCACAGGGTTCCACCAGGGAGCCGAGTTCAGGAAGCCTGAACGCCTGTTTGCCATAGGCGCCGGCGGACAGAAAACCGAGACCCCGGCCAAGAAGCTGGTAGTCGACGAGGACAGCGACGGGCCCGAGATTCCTACATTTCTCAAGAGAAAAGGATTCAGGTGAGGTTGACAGGGCAGCCCGCTCCGTGTAAAATGTAAAGCGCACTGTCACTCTGGCATTGCGAACGTGAATTATGTCATTGCAAGCCCGGCTAAGCCGGGCGTGGCAATCTCATATTTCGCCACCATGGCTCAGCTGGTAGAGCAGCGCATTCGTAATGCGCGGGTCAAGGGTTCGAGTCCCTTTGGTGGCTCCAGGAATATACTCCCATTGCATAAATGCAGCGGGAGTTTTTCATGCTAAAGGAGTATTGTTCGGTAACAAAACGAAATTCTTGCCGATATTATATAATGAAATATTGTAATATTTTCTTGATACTGACACATGGAAGGCGTAGAATGAATGTAGGGGTAAATGAAAGGGCGAGTATTAACCTATGAACGCAATGGATGTTGCAAAGCAATTAATTTGTGCAGGACAAGCCAAGAATGTTAAAATAACAAACCTGAAACTGCAAAAACTGCTCCATTTTGCGAATCTGACCTACATCAGCATTGTGGGGAAGCCTTTGTTCTCTGAGAAGGTTAAAGCTTGGGAGCTTGGGCCTGTTGTTCCTTCTGTCTATCATCACTTTAAGTCTTTCGGCAATGGGATAATCACCATAGAATGCACTGAGGATGCTATCATTCCCGATTATATACTGACAAGTGTCTGTGATTTTGTTATCGATGTTTTTGGTGTGCAGCCTGTCTCTACGTTAGTTGACATGACGCATCGCGACCCAGTTTATGAAGATGCAAAGAAGGAGGATAAACCGATGTGTTATACCCAAAAAACTGCTAAGGAGGTTTTGAACCGGGAGATTACGAATATCCTGCAACGGGCTGCATATGCGTCTCTGAGTGAAAAGCTGAATCCAAGCGATCATCCCGACTATCCTGAATATATTGACGATTTCGAAGGTGTACCTGAAGAAGAAAGGTCAAAAATATGGGGTATAAAAGATTGAAATGATAATTACAAAATAAAGTGTTACTGTGGGGGACATTCTCTGGATAAATAATCCATTGGTTGACAGCAAAAACATAGGTTCCAGACCATTTGTTGTTTGGGGGAAGGGTAGAAGCAATACACAGGTTGCGATGTTTGAGATCAGCTGCAGAAAGAAATACGGTTCCTAATACCCTTTCAATGAACCGATAACGAAATCGACAACGAATGGTTTAAAACAAAATTCACATATTAAATGTGACTTACTTTTTATTTATTGCGAGTACATAATACCCCCGCAGGTTAAGAAACTTGGGAAACTGGAACCCAAATACATGAAAAAGATAAAGGAGAGAATGGAAAACGCGTTTAATGCCAAAAGACTTTTCTTTGCAGACCAATCCAACAACGGAAGAAGAATAAGGGCATAAAACCCTTTGGTGGCTCCAGGAATATACTCCCATTGCATAAATGCAGCGGGAGTTTTTCATATGTTTTTGTTAATGTTCCCAATAATGCGGAACAGAAAGGTTTTCTCCTTGCCTTTTTCCCGGATTTGGCTTATCGTAATACTAATGACTCCTTATGACCTGCTCATATAAAGGCCGGCATGGAAAACCTATCTGTCATACAATACTGTCAAAGAAGGTATGGTAGTATGGACAAGGTAAGAGAGTTTCTGAGGAAAAAGGACATCATATTCTCACTTCGCCGCTACGGCGTGGACGCCTTTTCTGCCATGGCCCAGGGTTTGTTCTGTTCCCTGCTCATCGGCACCATTATAAACACCGTCGGAACCCAGGCAGGACTGCCGTTTTTGAATACCATAGGAGGCTTTGCCGTAAAGGTATCGGGGCCTGCCATGGCCATTTCAATAGGACATGCATTGCGCTGTCCTCCCCTTGTGCTGTTCTCCCTTGCGGCAGTCGGATTTTCGGCAAACGACCTTGGAGGAGCCGGCGGCCCGCTTGCCGTATATGTGATAGCCATTCTGGCAGCGGAGATGGGTAAGCTGGTTTCAAAGGAAACCAGGATAGATATCCTCGTAACTCCGCTGGTAACTATTTTTACAGGAACAGTGCTCTCGGTGCTCATAGCCCCGGCTATAGGGACCGCCGCCAACTGGGTGGGACAGGTTATCATGTGGGCAACCGAGCAGCAGCCATTTATCATGGGCATCCTGGTATCGGTCATTGTGGGCATGGTCCTGACGCTGCCCATAAGCAGCGCCGCCATATGTGCAGCGCTTAACCTCACCGGCCTGGCAGGGGGCGCCGCACTGGCGGGATGCTGCGCCAACATGGTGGGATTCGCCATTATGTCCTTCCGTGAGAACCGCTGGGGCGGGCTCATTTCCCAGGGACTCGGCACATCCATGCTGCAGATGGGAAATATCGTCCGCAACCCCCGGATATGGATTCCCGCCATCGTAACAAGCGCCGTCACCGGGCCTATAGCCACATGCGTGTTCAGGCTTGAAATGAACGGCCCCGCCGTGGCTTCCGGAATGGGGACCTGCGGATTGGTAGGTCCCATCGGTGTATATACCGGCTGGGTTGATGATATCGCAAAGGGGCTCAAACAGGCCATCACTGGCTTTGACTGGACAGGATTGATACTGGTTTCCTTCATTCTCCCGGCTGTTATCTGCTGGGCGCTGGGGCTTGTATGCCGGCGCATCGGCTGGATCAGGGAAGGGGATCTGAAGCTTGATTAAACCCTTTATAATTTGACAATTACATGGCATATCAATACAGCAATGCACCCCTGAAGTCTGAATGGCCTTGGGGGTTTTTATCGCTCATTAACCCTTTTTTCAGCATCTTGAGTCATCCTCACGATGCCCTTTTTTGTATTTATTGACTAAATCATCGTTATCCTGCAAATGTATGTCGCACTGTTCTGGAAAATCATCGACAGCTTTCAGGCAGGAAATTCTGAGACCAGGTATATAATTCCACCATAGCGGAATAAGCGCCAACGGCAAACGGGATGAGCATTTGTGAATAGCTCTCCTGTCCTGCCGAAGGGGCTTATGCGCTGTTTTATTCCAGAACAGATTGTAAAAGGGACGGGATGAAAATGAGATTCAAGAGGACTGTTTTTCTTCTGATGACCATCATGATGCTGTTTGCTTTGCTAAGCCTGCCAGTGACCGCAACCATTGACACTGACACGTTCATGTATTATCTAAAGCTGGATTACAACGCAGAGGGAGGCAGCGTCTGCCTTAACGGTTTTTATTTTGCGCCTGGGACTTATAATTTCTATTCTGGTGCAATCATAAACATAACGATTACCCCGGCTGACGGCTATGTCATTAAGAGCATTACTTCTGAAAAGCGATATCCAGTTTACGTAACTGACATCATTACTGATTTCGTTCCCACGCAAAGCTATTGCATGAGCAAGATGATGTATTGCAACAGGGTTATTACAGTGGAGTTCGCCAAAATCTGCACGGCCACTGCGCTTGCAAGCCCTTCGGAGGGCGGGACCGCCACGGTGAACGGTGAAACTTCGATAACTGCTTCCGCGGGAACAGAGGTGGTATTCCAGGCCGAACCAAACAGTGATGACGGCTGGTATTTCGCAGGATGGTATACGCCTATGCCCGTATTGGAAGCCTATTCCATTGCAAGCAGCGATGAAGATGATGGACTGGTTCTTGTCTCGATGGATAATCCCTATAGCTTTGTCATCAATGAAGATGCCTTGCTGGTGGCTGTATTTAAACAACGCATCTATAATGTTGGCATCGAAATCATTGGCGAGGGCACGGTAACAGGCGCGGGCGAGTACTCCCATGGAGAATACCTGAACCTTACCGCCACACCGGCATCAGGCTGGCGCTTTGAAAACTGGTATTACCAGGACGAGGCCTTTAACCCCGTTGAGTATCGCGTGACAACCGATATGGCTATTACAGCCAAGTTCGTCGAGGATCAAAAGACGGATACCCAACCGAGGGCAAGGCCTGTTGACAACGAGGAGACCAGGTATTCACTGAATATTTCTGTCGAGGGACCAGGCTCCGTATCGCCTGGACCAGGAACGCATTTCTACTATAAAGACATGACCGTTGTCCTGGTTCCCACCCCAGAGCCCGGAGCCATTTTCCTTGGGTGGTTCGGCGAGGATGGCAGCGATATAGTGGACAATACAGTATTGATGAATAAGAATAAAACTATTATCGCCCGTTTCGAAACGAGGGAAGAGGTGCAGCTTCTCGCGGAGCCGGAGCAGGAACCTGTCCCGGAGGAATATGCAATCACCATTCCGGATGATGATATACCCATATCCAGCCCGGTTCTCCCCAGGACAGGCGGTATCCCGCTGGAATTCCTTATAACCTCGGGAGGCCTCATGATAGCAGGGGGTATTGCTGTCGGAAAGAAAAAGAACAGGCGCTGAGCATCAGCAAACCCGTTGGATAAGGTAATCAACTGAGAAACAAGATGAATGCGGGTGTGTCTGAAAAGACGGACACACCCTTTCTTATATGCGCAGTCATTCATAATCATTGCTGCAGATGGGAGATGCTGTTTCTTAACCCCCGGGTATGGATTGATCCGGGTGTCCTTCATTCTCCCGGCTGACATATGCCATGTACCAAGACCTGACTCCTGCGCATCGGCCGGATCTGGGAAGGCAGCCTGAAGCCGGATTAAGGAAAACATATGTCAATACTTTTTGAATATTTCACCCTAAATGGGTCAAATTTATCGCATGAAAATTTCACCCCCTACCCATAAGTTAGGTTACGCAATTTCCTGGTCATGGCAGGGGCGTTGCCCCTGCACCCCATCCTCGCCGGAG
>JAAXZX010000039.1 GCA_012719645.1 Clostridiaceae bacterium | reverse complement strand
TTTTCTTTTTGGCATTTTATCATAAACGGCGGACCATGACCATACATTGGCAAAAATCTGCCTGAACGCCTTATTTGTCTGCTGTTATACCGTTTATTCTATCCAAAAGGCATTCCACGCTTTTTTCTTCAAGCTCCAGCCAGCTTTCCCGCTCCAGGATATCCTGGAGGTAGTGGGCGTCGGAACTTCGGATAAAATCGTAGCGCCTGAGGTCTGCCCTCTCCCTGAGAAAGCTGTCCAGCTGGCAGTTCCTGGAGCATTCCAGGTATTTAAAGCCGTATTCCTCGGGAATGAAACCAAAGGTATTGAGCATACTGAAGGATTCCCGGTCCACATGGGCAGGCAGCACAGCACCCCCCATGCTTCTTGCCATTAAGATGGCATCAAGGGTTGGGATCATGCTTGCGCCGATCAGGAACCTGTCTTCGGTTCCGGTTTCCTCGTCTAGGCTGTTCATGTAGATCTGCCTTCCGAAAACATCTTCGCGGTTCTTTACAGGAAGGAGGTTTTTAAACACTTCATCCTGGAAGCCCAAGGCTGTATCGGTATCGGGAAAATAACACAGGAGATGAATTTCGTCAGCGGTGCAAAGTTCCATCCCGGGAACGACCATAAGATCGCTTCCGCTGGCAGCTTCAATGACAGCAGCGCAGTTCCCTGCGGCGTTATGGTCGGTTACGGCGATGATATCCAGCCCCTTGATCCCTGACATGTTGACTATGTTGTTGGGCGTCATATCAATGTCGCCGCAGGGTGACAGGCATGTATGGATGTGGAGGTCAATGGCATACTTCATCATTAGGCCTTCCGCAGCATGCTGATTATCTCAAAGGACAGTTCCGCGGCGGTTTTCGCGGAACTCAGCATTAATACCTGTTTTTCGTTTGCCCTGGCAAGGGACTGCTCCTCTATCTCGATTGATTCAGCCACCACAACGCAGGCGGCATCGGCCAGGGACGCGACGGCAACCACGTTCAGGTTGGTATGGATTGTTATCCAGACATTCCCCGGGTCCAGTTTTGCCATGGCATGGCTCAGGAGATCACAGCAATATACCCCTGTGATCTCCCTGTCAAGCATCTTTTCGGTTCCGGCTGCCATCCTGCAGCCCAGTTTATCTGTCAAATCCCTGATGGTCATAATTTCCTCGCAAGACTTATTCAGATTCCAGTTCGTCGACCTTCTCCCTGAGCTTGACTATGCAATCGGTGAGTATGGCGTTGCCCATCACGATATCCTCTGCCAGCGCGCGGCAGCTTGGGGCCCCGCATGCGCCGCAGTCGAGGCCGGGAAGTATCCCGGACAGCTCATCGATCTTCTGCATCTTCTCAAGGGCTTTAAGCATATCATCGTCCAGCTTGAGTATCGGACGGTACTCAACGGTGGATTCCCATATGTATTGCTGGTCATCCCCAAGCGGCGCCTGCCTGATGCCGGCGGGGGCCTTTGCCGCCTCGTTTCTGAGGTTTGCCTTGGCTACAAATGGGTTCTCAGCGACCAGCGGCCCTCCCAGGCAGCCCTCAGGACAGGCGAGGGCTTCTATGAAATCGATATCCTCAAAACCTTCCTTGACGGTTTGTTCCAAAATGGCGTTGACATTACCGATGCCATGGACTGCAATGTATCTGCCCTCTATAAGCGCGGAGCTCTCGCCGCCGGATCCTGCCCATGAAACGCCCACCGAACCCGACAGGTCCAGCCCGATGTCCCTGTTGTTCTTTTGCTTCTTCATCTGTTCCAGCAAGGGCACATAGATATCCTTTATGGCCAGAACGCCGTCCACATCGGAGCGGCTGTTTTCGTAGGGAGCCTTTACGCTGGTCACCTTCGCGGCACATGGGGATATAAAGAAAGCGCCTATTTTTTCAGCGGGTATGCCTTTTTTCATCGCCTCGTTCTTGGCAAGCACAGCGGCTACCTCCATGGGCGATTTGATCTTTATCAGCCTGTCGATGAGGCTCGGGAAACGTACCTGTATGAGGCGTACCACCGCGGGGCAGGCCGATGAGATGAGTGGTTTTTTCAGATCCGGGTTGCTGAGGTATTTCTGGGTGGCCATGGTTACAATCTCGGCTGCCCGGGCGACTTCGAATATATGGTCAAAGCCCAGGCCGAGAAGTCCCTTCAGAATCCTCTCCCTCGTGTAGCTCGGTCCGAACTGCCCGTACAGGGATGGCGCAGGCAGAGCGATTTTATACTCATAAGCCCATATGGAGTCGAATGGGTCGGTTACCGCTTTTTTGGCATGGTAGGGACAGATGCGTATACACTCGCCGCAGTCTATACACCGCTCCTTGATGATCACAGCCTTGCCGTTCCTGACCCTGATGGCCTCGGTGGGGCAATGCTTTATGCAGTTGGTGCAGCCCCGGCATTTATCCCTGTCAAGAGTAACCGAATGAAAATATAACTGTTCCATCTCAATACCTATCCTGATTATTTAAAATACACAGTAATGGTTACAACTGTTCCCTTACCCTTTTCAGTATTGATGACAAGCTCATCGGCATGCTTTTTCATGTTGGGAAGTCCCATCCCGGCCCCGAAACCCATCTCCCGGATACTGTCCGGCGCAGTGGAATAGCCCTCCTGCATAGCCAGTTCCAGGTCTTCTATTCCCGGACCTTCATCAGAAATGACTATGGTAATTCTATCACCGCTGATTTCCACATGAGCTTTTCCGCCATGCCCGTGTATGACTGCATTGATCTCAGCCTCATACATGGCGATGGCTGTCCTTTTGATCCGGTCAGGCGCCACGCCCAATTGTGAAAGGAGCTTCCTGACAGCGCTGGAAGCTTCGCCGGCCGCCAAGAAATCATCCGCCGGTATGTCGTAATCTCTGATGATGACCTGCCCCATGTCTAAAACCCATGCCCCCGGATACCGCATTGATAAAGCCTTCCGCTGGCCTCAAAAAGCGGGTATTCGGTAGACATCAGGGCAATTCTCTTTTCTTCAGCCAGCTCAATCATGGCCTGCTGAGGTTTCTTCCCCCGCACGAAAACTATGGCCTTCATTTCCATCATCTCCGCTGTCCGGATTACCTGGGGATTAACCAGCCCGGTCAGGAGAAGGGCGTTTTCCTTCGAGTAGGCCATAACATCGCTCATAAGGTCCGCGCTGCACGCGGACATGATGTCCGTTTCGGCGTCATGATTTGTCGTATACAGTTCAGCGTTTAGTACTGTGGCGATTTCCGAAATCTTCATATAACACCTCAATAAAATATTAGCAGATTGAAAAGGCTGCATTGACGGTCGATTGCAGCCGGGCCGGCAGAGCCTTATACCTGAAGAATCAGGCAGTTGTTTACAGGCAGACTAAAAACCGCCCATTGCGGGACGGATTCATGATTCTTTCCTGATGGCTTCAAAATGCCTGTTAAGGTCTTCCACAAGCTTGTCGGCATCTATCCCATGGACAGCGCATGCGTCCGAAATGCTTTCGCCTGATGCCGAAGGACATCCGATACAGTGCATCCCATGCTTGATAAAGATTCCCGCCGTTCTCCTGTCCATCATCAATACGTCCATAATAATGGTGTCCCTGGTTATCATGATATCTCTATCCTCCTGTATAATGATCCCGAAGGTTCATCATAATTTAATCTTTGTTTATATTATAACAAATTGGACAGGTTTCGCAAATAGATTCGGAATAAACGGCATTGAAATCCCGCGGGGAATGTGGTAAATTGATGAGGTGTGATATTATTACCAGGTCATAACAAGATGTTTTCTTGAATAGACTGATTAATAACAGGCAGATATGGTTTTCCAGGAGAAAATCAACCAAGCCTGGGGAGGCAACGGGATGTCCTTTTTAGACAGACTCTTCGGATCAAATAACGGGAATGCGGAAAACCAGGCGGATGCATCCAGCGGCGAGAGCGCCGCCGCGATGCAGGAGCCTGAAGCCGAAACAGATGATGAAGTGGTAGCGGTAATTATGGCCGCCATCCTGAGCACCATGGAACCCGGCTCCTCCAATGGCCTGAGGATCAGGTCCATAAGGCGGGTTGGCACAAATGCCCCGACCTGGTGCATTGCCGGCCGGCAGACCTATATTTCATCCAAGCTGTAACAGCTTTTATGCCATCGTCCTTTATTCCACCGTAAAGAAAGCCGCGACAATCTCCGTGGGGTTTGAACTCTCACCCCTGGAGATTTTTTTAATGATCCTGTAGGTTCCTCCCGGCAACGGCTTGAAACTGTTCAGTGAGATTACGAACTCTTTCTCGCTCCCTGCCGGAACATAATACGCCAATTCATTCCATGCCCTTTCGTCAGCCCTGTGGCCGGTTTTGTCTTTTACCTCGAACCACTCTCCGTCCTTTTCCCTTTCAAGGTAATACTCTTCGCCATAGGTTATTTTACTGTCACTTATGTTTCTGATAACGCATATGAGCTGCCGGCTGCCGCCTGATGAAACGAGCCGGGCAGAGAACTCGATGCCGGGCGCCGTTTCTATTATGTTCCCAAAAACCGAGGGATAGGTACGGTACCGGCTTATTAATGCAACCCCAAGGATGACGGCAAGTATGCAGCATATGGAGATAAACACTGCAATGGTCTTCCTGCTCATGGCATACGCCTCCCCTGACTTTTCCCTGTTTACTATATATGACATCATAAGGCATGGATTGGTTCATTTCTCGAACCA
>JAAXZX010000038.1 GCA_012719645.1 Clostridiaceae bacterium | reverse complement strand
GAACATAGGCAATATTCCTGTCCTACAGATGTCAGGAAGATCAAGCAGAATCTATTTGATACTTAGAGGCATCCAACATGGAAGCTTACTGTATCGAGTAGGGGGTTAATATTAATACCTACAAACTGTTGACGCTATCCAAAAGGGTTTGGCACTTGACAAAGGATGCTCTCCCGCTTTATGATAGATCTGTAATTTGTGCTGCGCACATGAAAGGTGTTTGGATGTCGGTCATTTACTTGGCTTAATGCAATTGAAAAGAGTTGAAGCCTGGCGCCCGGGTCATATGACCCTGCTTTTGCTATGCTTCAAGTCAATTCTTAAGTCAAGGACCAACGGCTTCCATAAAGGTTATCCGCCGTTCTGACTTAACAGGAACGGTTTTTTCATACCCTTTTTTGGATACTGGACCGGCATTCGTTCAGGCAGCTCTATCGGCTGCGCCCGTTTCTTTGACGGTGCGCGGCCTTTTTTGTTGGCTTAAGGATTCACGCAGCATTCAAACAAAAAAGGAGTGGTTTTATGAAAAGTATTGGCGAAGACTATATCTTTTCCATTGACATAGCAAAAAGAGATTTACCGGAGGTGATTTGCCATGAACCAGACAACACTTGAAATACTCGAATACCAAGCAATTATTGATATGCTGGAAGAATTCACGGTTTCGGAAATGGGGCGCGACCTGGTAAGGGCGCTGAAGCCGGAAACCGATGCCGCCATCATCAGGAACTGGCTGATGGAGACAAATGAAAGCAGGGCGCTCCTGGATAAAGGAGCCTCGGTTCCGTTAAGCAGCCTCAGCGGGATCGGCAAGGTCATGGAAAAGCTGGGCAAGGTGACTGCCCTGCAGCCCGAGGATCTGACCATTATACGAAATGTATTGATTGGCGCAGGCCGTATCATTAGCTACATGAAAAGCCGCACCGAACTGGCGCCCCATGTGGCGTCCTACGCCTCGTCCATGTATACGCTGGAAGACCTGGCATCCGAGATCGACCGCTGCATCCGGGACAACCGGGTAGATGACAGGGCTTCCCCGGAGCTGGCGCGCATCAGGAAAAGGATAGCCCTTGTGGAGACGAGAATCGCAAGCAAGCTGGAAAGCATCCTGCGTTCACCGGCCTGGCAGGACAAACTGCAGGACCAGGTGGTAAGCATCCGCGGCGGAAGCTACGTCATACCGGTCAAACGCGAGCACAGGCGATCTATTGAGGGTACGGTGGTAGACACCTCGTCCAGCGGCTCCACCGTGTTTATTGAGCCCGAGGCTATACGGCTTTTAAAAAATGAACTGAACCTCTTAAGGATTGAAGAGGAAAAAGAGGTATTCAGGCTGCTCTCCTGGCTTACCGGCATAGCGGAGGGGTACAGAAGGGAGATCATGATCAACGTCCAGACCATGGCTTATTACGACTTCCTTTTTGCCAAGGCAAAGCTGTCCAACGCCATGAAGGCCGTCTGCCCGGAGATCAACGAAGACAGGCGTATCGTGATCGTAAAAGGCCGGCACCCTCTCATCGGTGACCATGCCGTTCCGCTTGATTTCCGTATCGGTGAGGACTACCAGGCACTTATCATAACAGGTCCCAACACGGGAGGCAAAACCGTTGTCCTGAAGACCGTGGGGCTCTTCTGCCTCATGGCCCAGTCCGGGCTCCATGTGCCTGCCGATGCCGGAACAAGCCTGCCGGTTTTCCGGGATATCCTTGCGGATATCGGGGATGGCCAGAGCATCACCCAGTCTTTAAGCACCTTCTCCTCTCACATCCGCAATATCATAAGCATAATCCGCTGTGCTGGTCCCGGCACCCTGGTGATAATTGACGAACTCGGGACGGGAACCGATCCGGCGGAAGGAATGGGGCTCGCCATTGCCGTAATGGAAGAACTGAAGCGAAAAGACAGCATAATACTCGCTACCACCCACTACAGCGAGATCAAGGATTTTGCCGGCCGGACCCCCGGTTTTGAGAACGGGTGCATGCTGTTCGATCCTGACACCCTGATGCCGCTATATACCCTGAACATAGGCATTCCGGGCGAGAGCAATGCCTTCCTCATCTCCCTCAGGCTCGGCATGGACCCAGAAATCATTTCCCGTGCCCATGAGATCACCTATAAGGAGAAGAAGGTTTACAATGCTCCCTCGATTCCGCCTGATCAGGGCATGGACGGCGATTCCGGCCGGGAAGCTTCTGCACTTGTAAATGCCGACATGATCGAATACGGTGAAAGAAGCGCCCGGAAGGCCGAACAGCGCCGGGAAAGCCGTAAGAAAGCGGAAAAGCAAAGGATTGAATCTCCCTTCAAGGTCGGAGACTGCGTGTATGTAAGCAGCATGAACCGGACGGGTATCGTATGCGAACCTGAAAACGCACGGGGCGAGGTGGGCGTGCTGATCATGAAGAAACGGTTTCTCATCAGCAGGAAGAGGCTCCGCCCGTATATAGACGGCAAGGACCTGTACCCTGATGACTACGATATGTCCATAGTCCTGGACTCCAAGGAAAACCGCAAAAAACGCAGGATTATGAGCAAGAGGCATGTGGAAGGCCTGACCATCCAGATATCCGAAGACAAATACCCGGGATAGTGCCCGGGGATTGGGACACCAGATTTCATGGCTCAAATCAGAACAGGAGGCTTTATTAATGGCAGTCATCAAAACGAAGTCACTTACAAAGGTCTTTAGGAGGATAAAGAAACAGGAAGGGCTTAAAGGAACCATCAAGGCGCTGTTCAGGAGAGAGGTGATTGAAAAGACCGCATTGGACAGCTTCGACCTAAAGATTGAAGAAGGTGAACTGGTCGGGCTCATCGGCCCAAATGGTGCGGGCAAAACCACGCTTGTCAAGCTTCTCTGCGGCATTATCCAGCCCACATCCGGTTCCTGTGATGTCCTGGGATTCACGCCGGGCATGCTGAAGAACGAGTTCAGGAAAAGCTTTGCCGTGGTTATGGGCCAAAAGAGCCAGTTGTGGTGGGATCTTCCCGCGTCCGACACCTTCGCACTGAACAGGGAGATCTATGGCATCCCGAATGGGGAGTATCACACCAATATCGATTACTTCAGCGACCTGTTCCAGGTTGGCGATCTGCTCAATGTACCGGTCAGGAACCTGTCCCTGGGCGAAAGGATGAAGATGGAACTGATAGCAGCCCTTCTCCACAATCCCAGGGTGTTGTTCCTGGACGAACCCACCATCGGCCTTGACGCTATCGCCCAAAAGCAGATTTGGCAGTTCCTCGGGCAGGTAAACCGGGAGAAGGGCGTGACCATACTACTTACCAGCCACTATATGGACGATATCCGTCACCTGTGCAGGAGGACGGTAGTGATCAACAGCGGGCAAAAGGTCTATGACGGTCCCCTGGACAGGTTGCTGGACCGCTTCCAGGATCATCGCGTGATCCATGTGACTTTTGAGAGGGAAACAGACCCTCGGCTGGACTATCCGGTTGAGTGGTTGGAGAAAAGCCCTTACAAGGCTGTATTCAAAATCAGCCGGGAACTGGCAAAACCCGTCCTCCGGCAGATTCTCTCCATGTATGATGTGGATGATGTAAGGATTGAGGAGGAGGATATCAGCAACGTTATAGAGCGCATATACCTGTCGGGAAACGGGGGGAACAACAGTGGGCAAGTATCTTGAAACAGGAAAGGTAAGCATGAAAGCCCAAATTACATACCGGTTTGATGTGGGTGTGGGAAGTATCATACCCTTTATCAGGGTATTTCTGGCCTATGCCCTCTGGAAGGTCCTCTTTGCCGCGAAAACGGAAATAGGCGGTATGAGCTTTGAGATGATGATGACCTATCACCTCGTCGCTTCCTTCTTAACAAGGCTCGACCAATCGGTAAACATGGTCTGGGATATGGCCGAAGAGATCCGTGAAGGACGCTTCTCAAAATACATGGTGCGTCCCATAAGCCCGTTGGGCCACTTCCTTGCGGAAAGCCTGGCCAAAACCCTCTACATCCTTCTTGTGACACTGGCAACCGTGGCTTTCCTCGCAGTGGTTATGCGCCGGATCCTTGTGCCGCCCTCAAGCCTGGCAAACCTGGCCGGTGCCTGTCTCATGGGCTTCATGGGGCTGGTCTTCCTCAGCCTCCTCAACTACCTGACGGCTTTATTAGCCTTCAAGTTCAACGATATTACAGGGTGGCACATTATGAAGAACAATGCGGTGGACTTCCTTGCCGGGGCCCTGGTCCCCCTGTCCCTGCTGCCGGCCTGGATACAGGATGTCATGCGGTTTTTCCCTTTCTATTATGTGTATTATTACCCCGCATCCCTGTATCTTGGCCTTAAGACAGAACAGTTCGTCACGGGACTGATCGTCATGGCCTTATGGATCGTGTTGCTCTGGGGGCTGTCGGTGATCGTATACCATCGTTTCAGAAGGATTTACGAGGGGGTGGGCAACTGATGAAAAAGCTCAAAAGGCATGTGCGCCTCCTTAAGATGTTTTTCAGCTTCAGGCTGAGCAACCGGATGATATACAGGGCCAGCTTCTGGACAGCGGTTTTTGTTGACGTGTCGCTGTTCCTGATCCAGCTTGCCGTTTTCTCTGTCCTGTTTTACGATGTGGACAGCATCAATGGCTGGAACAAGTACCAGATGGTATTTTTTGTCGGCACATTCACCATAATCGACGGGCTGGATATGTTCCTCTACTTTTTCGGGGTTATCGGCATACCCGCGAAGATCCGGGAAGGCAAGCTGGACATCTACCTTACAAAGCCGGTGAATACACTGTTTTGGCTTACCTTCGAAAACATGGACATAGGGTCGCTTTTTACCTGTATTCCTGGCATTATAATGGTGGTCACAGCGTCTGTCATGCTGGGCATCCGCATAACACTCCGAAGGGTCCTGGGATACATCCTGCTGCTTCTTATGATGATAGCGCTGTTATACAACCTGATGCTCATCATCAGGTGCTTGGCCTTCTTCTTTATTAAGACCGGCGCCCTTGATGAGCTTGAGGGAGAACTCATCGGATTCAGTTTCAGGGTTCCCGGCATAGTCTTCAGGGGTGTGGCGAAGTTTGTCGTTTATGTATTGCTCCCCTATGCCCTGTTAGCCACCATCCCCGCCCAGTTTTTCACCGACAGCCTGAGCGGCGGTATGTGGCTGCTGGTCATCGGAGTGGCAGCAGCCTTTACGCTGCTTGCGCAATGGGTATGGCGCCTGGGGCTGAAGCATTATGGGAGCGCGAGCAGTTAGTTTATGGGTTGTCAAATTGTATGGCATGCCGAGATTGCCGCGCTCCGTTTCACTCCGCTCGCTATGACAATACTGGATGTGAGAGGCAGGATGTTAAAGGTTAGATATTATTGACTGTTATTAACCCATTCTTTCATTCAAACCTCTATCCTCTCACATCTTACACCTGGGTTGCGAAATTGCTTTGTCGGCTTCGCCTTACCGCAATGACTATAAGGGTATGTCCCTATAGGGTGCATTTTGACATTGTGAAACGGCGGGACGGTTCTTGACAGACATAATACAGGGCAGGGTCTTGCCTTTATTCAGGCAAAACGCTGCCCTATAGTTTTCGTAAAGTGTCCCTATGTTAATATTCAAATCAGCCCATATTCCCTGGCCAGCTTTGTGAATGCATCCAGGCTTCTTTTTATCATGGCGGTATCATAGCAGTAAGCTATGCGCACATACCCCGGGCAGCCGAACCCTGATCCGGGAACTATGAGCAGGTTGTACTTCTGCGCCGTCGCACAGAACTCGACCTCATCTTCAATGGGCGATTTCATGAACAGGTAGAATGCCCCGGACGGCTTTACGCATTCAAACCCCACGGAAGTGATATGGTTATACAGGATATCCCTCTTCTCCTGGTAGAACGCGGTGTCAACAGCGACATCAAGGTTTTCCGCCACAACCTTCTGGAACAGGGCGGGAGCGTTGACGAACCCCAGGGTCCTGTTCAGGGTTATCATGGCGGCCATGAGGGTTTCCACATCATCAATGCGGCTGCTGACGGCCACGTACCCTATTCTCTCACCGGGAAGTGCATGGGATTTGCTGAAGGAATTAATGACTATGCAGTTTTTGAAGACCGAGAGCATATTGGGCAATTCAATGCCGTCGTAAACAATGCTCACATAGGGCTCGTCGGACAGGATGAAAATGCTTGTGCCGAATTCCTTCTCCTTCTCCTCAATGGCCCCTCTCAGTCTTTCAAGGGATTCCCTGCTGTAAACCACACCGGTGGGATTATTGGGAGAATTTAAAATGATTCCTTTCGTTTTGGGGGTAATGCTGTTCTTAACAGCTTCCACATCGATCTGGAAGGTATCCTTCTCAGTCTTTACGATAACCGGCTTCCCATCGGCATTATCTATGT
This sequence comes from Clostridiaceae bacterium, assembly GCA_012719645.1. Taxonomy (GTDB): domain Bacteria; phylum Bacillota; class Clostridia; order DSM-8532; family DSM-8532; genus Thermoclostridium_A. The sequence goes on along the minus strand of JAAXZX010000038.1, from coordinate 23,613 downwards.
AGGACAGGTATTCCACGAAGAACGGCGAAAGGACGATGACCTCCTCGCCCGGGTTCAAAAGGGCCTTAAGAGTAACATTCATGCCCGCAGCCGCTCCGCACACCATGAGGATATTGTCATGGGTAAGAGGAACCCCGCTCTTTTTCTGAAGATATTCCGCAACCTTTGCCCTCACGTCCTGGTATCCGGCATTGTTCATATAATAGTGCAGTCCCGGAGTCTGGCTGTTTACATATTTTCGGATGGTCTCCTGAACCTGGACGGGTGGCTCTATTTCAGGGTTGCCAAGGCTGAAATCAAACACATTTTCCTCACCGTATTCGGCCTTGAGCCTGGCGCCTGCCTCAAACATGGCCCGGATCATGGACGATTTACCCAAACTCGCGACTATCTTCTGGTTAAACATAGGGCATTGCTCCTTCATTGGATTATTTCATTCATTTATCGGATCATCAGGGGTGTTAATGGAAAAAAGATCCTGCGCTTATCTTACACCATCCGGGCCTCCCATGCAAGAAATCACGTTATCCATAACACAGGTTTTCAGGGAACAATTACCCGCCCCATAACAGTCGCCCATATGGCATGCCGGATCGCTTTCCCCGTATTGGTTGCACGGCAGCAGGCTGCCGTCTGCATCAATTTGCGACAAATGCGCGGCTGGCAGAACCGATCGTAAGCGTATAAGTCTCACCCTTCACGATATCGGGGCTGCTGAGTATCACAACCTCAAAATCAAGCTCGGGAGCGTAGGAAGGGATCACCGTGTTACCGGCGGAGTCTTTCAGGGATATGGCCGTTCCTGCGGGTTGGGTGCCCATCCTTACCGAGATGACCCCTTGTTCTGAGTTACTGAAGGTCTGGGCCATGCGGGACGCGCCGGTGCCTATGAAGGTCCCGCCTGTGATGGTCCCGCTTATATCATAGTCCAGTGTTGCCGTATCTCCCCTGACAGGGCCGCATACGACAGTATAACCGCCGGAAATGGCAAGCGTCCCGTTGGCATCAATACCGTCGCCCCGGGCATTTATATACAGCCTGCCGCCGGAGATATCGACGCTGCCATTGGAGGATGTCGATCCCGGCCTGCCGCCGAACCTGTCATTGCCGCGCATCCCGCCAAATCCGCTCCTGTCTGTGCCGCCTGCGGCATTTATTCCGTCATCGCTGGCATATATGGTGATATCGCCGCCGGAAATCTTAACATGGAGCCCCTCTATTCCCTCATAGCTTTTGGTTATTCTGATGGCGCCGTTTGCGATGCTCACGGTATCATCGGCATGGAAACCGTCATCACCTGTCGATATTTCAAAAGTACCCCCTATTATATCCATGGAGGCATTGGTATGAACTGCGTCATCAGCCGCGTCTATCTCAAAGCTGCCCCCGTTGATGACAAGATTTCCGGAAGCCTTAATTCCCTTGCTGCTGGTGCTGTTTTCTTCAGCATTACCGTCTTGGGCACTGTTGGGGTAATTGCCTCCCGGAGAACCATTCCCCGGTCGCGGGGCGCCTCCCATGAAGCTACCCCTGAAATCAGAGGTCTTTATTTCCGCATTGGCACTCCCCCCGCCGGAAACAATACTGAAGGTTCCATCATCAATCTGCATCCAGGCTGAAGCAGACACGCCATCGCCGCCGGATGAAATATCGAAGACACCGCTTTGGATATATACGAAACCAAGGGTGGCATCATCACTGTTTTCCGCGTGGATCCCGTCCTTGCCGGAAACAATGCCGATCTCTGCGTTGGCTATGCAGACATTGTCCTTGCCTTCCAGGCCATGGGAAGCCGAGTCAATCGCATAGGCGCCGCCGGTCAGCGTCAGCTCATCCTTGGAAACAATTCCGTGGCCCGCCGGTGAGGATACCTTCAGGCTGCCGGAACCGTTCAGCGTCAGGTCTTCCCTGGAAAAGATGACCGCATCAATGTTATTCCCGTCGATGGCGGTGAAGGTACCGCCGTTGGAAAGGGTGTTGGAAGAACCCGGAGCCAGGGTGATGAACACTTTGTCCGCCTGCAGGATATAAATGGGAGCTGATGTTTCACTCGTGATGGAAACATTATCAAGCACCAGGCGGATCTTATCGGTTTTTTCCGAGTCCACAATGATCATTCCATCATTCAGTATTCCCGAGAGGATATAGGTCCCTTCATCCGTGATGGTTACAGTGCTTCCGGAAATCTTCACAGTGTCCGAATTACACACCGCGGTATCACCGTTGAGTTGAATGACGGTGTTCGCGCTTTCATCGTAATCCACTTCAAAGTCACGGGAGGAGAACAGATCTGGGGGGTCAGCCAATGCTTCTTCTCCGGGGGATGTGCCATCGGACGAATTATTGGCTGCCGTGCTGGAATCATCGGGAGATTGCTGCAGGCCATTCGCGGCGTTGTCCGGATTGACCGTATTGCCGGCGCATCCGGAAACCAGCAGCACAGATATCAGCAAAGATGCAAGAATCAGTTTCTTCATCCGGCATACCTCTCCTTCCCTGCAGTTCCGCTGATATGGCCATCTGCCTGGGATACGGCGAATAAAGAAGGCGGACATGTTATCCGCCTTTTGCTTACAGGGCATAGCCTTTTCTGAAGGCTTCAATGTTAATGTCAACGAATTGCGGCTTCACAGTTTTCCGGATGACATCAATCCATGTATCCTCCGGGATCTCTGTTCTCTTTGCCAGGACGCCTATCATCACGACGTTGACAGCCTTGATGCTTCCGGCGGCTTTGGCCAGTTCAAGGGCGGGAACAGCCGCCACGTTCTGATATTCAGCCTTTATCTTTTCAATAATATTCTCCGGGTACTTCGCTTTCCCGGTTATAACCGGCATGGGGTCAATCCTCTGGGTATTGATTATGATGGAGGCGTCCTTCTTCGCATAATCAATCCAGCGCAGGGCTTCCAGTTCCTCAAAGCAAAGAAGGATATCGGCTTCGCCTTTTTCTATAATGGGCGAGTTGACCTTTTCCCCCATCTTTACATAGGTTACCACGCTGCCGCCCCGCTGTGACATACCATGGACTTCCGACACCTTAACATCAGCACCGGTGCTGATACCCACATTTCCAAGAATCCTGCTGGTCAGGAGGGTTCCCTGTCCGCCGACTCCAACTATCATGATCGATGTACTACGCATTTTCTCCACCAAGCCTTTCAAAAGCATTAAAGCGGCATACCTTTGTGCAGAGGTCACAGCCTGTGCAAAGCGCTGGGTCCACTTCAACATGGGTTCCCCTGTCCACTATGGCGGGGCAGCCCAGGCGCATGCACATCCTGCATTTTGTGCATTTCTCGGTGTTGATCTTCAAAACGCCGTTGAACTTAACATTCTTAAGCAGGGCGCAGGGCCTTTGGGAAATGACCACCGAGGGCTCGTCGGCCGCAATCTCTTCCTTAATAATCCTTTCTGTTTCCGCAAGGTCGAACGGATCGCAGACCCGCACCCTGTCCACACCCACCGCCTGGCAAAGCTTTACCAGGTCCACCTGGCGGGTGGGTTCGCCCTTGATGGTAAACCCTGTCGCCGGATTGTCCTGGTGCCCGGTCATGCCTGTGGTGGAGTTGTCCAGTATTATCACCGTGGATGTTCCCTTATTGTAGACGATATCGATCAGGCCTGTTATGCCGGAATGGATAAAGGTGGAATCCCCGATAACCGCGACGGTTTTACGGGCTGTATCCTTTCCCATGGCCTTTTCCATGCCGTGGGCCATGCCTATGCTCGCGCCCATGCAGACGCAGGTATCCAGCGATTCAAGGGGTGACAGGGCGCCAAGGGTGTAGCAGCCAATATCCCCGGTCACGTTCAGTTTCAGTTTTTTAAGTAAATAGAAGATACCGCGGTGAGGGCATCCCGCGCACATGACCGGCGGGCGGACAGGTATCTCTTCATTAATGCTGTTGAGCTTTTCCTGCTTCTGACCCAGCACACGCTCACGGATCAGGCTGGCGCTGTATTCGCCGATCAACGGCAGCAAGGCCTTGCCCTTCACTTCGATGCCCATCCTCAGGCAATTGTTTTCAATAAAGGGTTCCAGCTCTTCAATGACATAAATGGTCTCAACATTAGCTGCAAACTCCCTGATCAGTTTTTCCGGCAGCGGATAAACCATTCCCAGCTTAAGGAAGGATGCATTGCCGAAAGCCTCTTTTGCGTACTGGTACGCTATGCCGCTGGTGATTACCCCAATCTTCCTGTCTCCCCATTCAATGCGGTTGAGGGTTGTGGTGTCCGAGAACTCCGCAAGCCTTGCAAGCCTCTCCTCCACCACCACATGGCGTTTTCTCGCCATGGCCGGCATCATGACATATTTGCCCGGATCCTTTGCATAAGGCTTCAGGGGGACGTTTTCCCTCTCGCCCAGCTCAACCAGTCCCTGTGAATGGGCTACCCTGGTTGTGAGCCTTACGATGACCGGAGTATCAAATTCCTCGCTGATCCTGAAGGCTTCCCTTGTGAAATCCCGACATTCCTGGCTGTCCGAGGGCTCCAGCACCGGAACCTTCGCTGCCCTTGCGATGATGCGTGTGTCCTGCTCGTTCTGCGAGCTGTGCATGCCGGGATCATCCGCCACGAAGATCACCAGTCCGCCGTTCACGCCGGTATAGGCCGCGGTAAACAGCGGGTCCGCAGCCACATTCAGACCCACGTGCTTCATGGCGCAGGTGGAACGAGCCCCGCCCACCGAAGCGCCGATGGCCACCTCAAGGGCAACCTTTTCGTTGGGGGACCATTCGGAATAGATCTCGTCATACCTGGCTATGTACTCCGTTATCTCGGTGCTGGGTGTCCCGGGATATGCCGTTGCCACTGTGGCCCCGGCTTCGTATACTCCTCTGGCAATGGCTTCATTGCCAAGCATAAGCTTTTTCATTCTCCTTCTCCTCACGTGTCTTCCAGGCACGGGCGGCAAGCCGCCCCGCTGCCTGGGCAGTTTTACAATATTAAATATTATAGCAGGATTATATAAGCAATGTCCAATATGGATGTGGAATGGACGGGATATGCATAGAATCGTTATCATGTAATATGGCAATAACCGTGAGGCCAAATGATGGAAGCCTGTTTGGGGTAATCGTCACCGACGATAATGGTATTCAATCATTGGATGTACCAGAGTGACGAAGCAATCCCGGATTGCCATGCTTTAATTTTACCGGGTTTGCAATTACATCCTGCCCTGCCCTCAATAACAAAGGGGACTTGCCTGATGGGGGGGGCAGGCAAATCCCCTACTCAATAATAAAATCGTTATTTCTCATGCAGCAGTCCGTTCGGTATCGAATACCTTGCTGATATGCGCCTTGCTGTATTTTTTCGTTACAAGGCTTACAACAGGCACCACCACGAGTGATGCCAACATGGATATGGCGCCGATACCAGGCATGAAAACCTTGCCTATGTCAAAGCCGACTTTAGGAAGCTCAACAGCAAGGCCGATGGCCATCGCCGCAAAACCTGTGAAGAACCCGGACCATGCCCCGATGCGTGTTGTCCCTTTCCACAGGAGGCCATACAGGTAGGGTGCGATGAACATGCCCGAAATCACACCCCAGGACAGAGCCATAAGCGCCACGATGGTGGGATTCTGCCATATAGCCATGAAGTAGGACATGACCACAAAGATCAGGCAGAAAAAGCGCATCAGCAGCATATTCTTCCTGTCGTCGATTTTGGGTTTTATGAAACCCTTTACAAGGTCTATGGAAATCACGGAGCTTGAAACCAGGACCAGCGATGACAGGGTGGACATTGAGGCTGAAAGCATCAGTACGATGATAACGCTCATCAATACGTCGGGCAGCGCTTTTTCAAGCATCACAGGAACGATCATGTCAACGTTGTTGTTGGGCATCTGGTTATCCAGCATGACCCGTCCGAAAGATCCCGCAAAGTAGGCGCTGCCGCCTATGACCAGCGCAAAAAGCGTGGATATGAGGGTGCCCCGCTTTATGGCTCTTTCGTCCTTTACGGCGTAAAACTTATGGAGCATCTGCGGAAGGCCCCAGGTGCCGAGGCTTGTAAGCAGGACAACAGCTCCCAGGTTGAGAGGCGCAGGGCCAAAGGCACTGCCCAAAGAGCTTTCAATGGAGGAAAGCCTGGCAATACCCTGGCTCAGCCCGCCCACATCCGGATGGGTCAGTATGTAAACCACCATCATGATGGAACCGCCAATCATGATAATCCCCTGTATCAAATCGTTGAGGGCGGTGGCCACATACCCTCCGAGAATGAGATACAGGCCGGTCAGAGCGGTCATTATGAGAATTATCGTGTTCATGGGAAGCCCGAATGCGCTTTCGAACATGTAGCCCAGGCCCTTGTATATCGATGCGGTATAGGGCACAAGGAACACAAAGATTACAACGGCGCTGACAATCTTCATGCCCACGCTGTCATACCTGGCCGCAAAAAACTCCGGCATGGTGGAAGCGTTCAGCTTATGGGTCATGATACGCGTCTTTTTGGCCATAAGCAGCCATGCGAGAAGGCAGCCAATTACGGCATTACCGATGCCGATCCAGGTGGCTGACAGGCCGAAACCCCATCCGAACTTACCGGCATAGCCCACGAACACCACGGCCGAAAAATAGGAGGTGCCATAGGCAAACGCCGTTATCCATGGACCCATATTTCTGCCGCCGAGGAAAAAATCATTGATGTTGTGGACACGCCTTCTGCTGTAGATACCGACACCGACGGTAACAAGGATAAAAAGCGCAAGAATAGCAATCTTAACAGTCATGACAAACTACCATCCTTCCATACTGCAAGATCGAGATGTTCATTCCCTATAATGAAATCTCCGTACTTCTTTGACGCGGAACTCCCGCATCCCTACGTTACCTATTATACATCATTATTCGCCAAAGTAAAGAGTGTGTTTGCAGAACCGGCCAGGGCGGCGTCTTCAGGTCAGCCAAGCTTCACAATGGTCACGCCGGTTTCGCCCTCGCCGTATTTTCCGGACCTGAAAGACTCCACCTGGGCGTGTTTGCGGAGATGCTCGGCAATGGCCTTTCGCAGCGTGCCGGTGCCCTTGCCGTGTATCAGCGTGACCTCGTGGAGCCCTGCGATTACCGCATCGTCGATGTATTTGTCCACCCTGTCCAGGGCTTCCTCCACATTCAGGCCCCTCAGGTCCAGTTCCAGCCCTATGGGAGACGCCTTTACACCGGCCATGCGGACCTTCTGCATCTTTTCAATTGTGCTCTGCTGCTCGTCCACCCGGCAAAGCTGGGAGACATGGACCTTGACCTTCATGATCCCCGCCTGTACGAGCACCTGCCCGTCCTCATCAGGCTCCTCCAGCACGGTCGCCTTCTGGTTGAGGTTAAGCACCTGCACGCTTTCACCCGGTTTCAGGTCCTTCGGAGGCTCCGCATAGCCGGCCCTGACACCGATTTCATCCACATAGGACGATTCCAGGCTGTCGAGCCTCCGAACACCGGCCCTCGCGTCCATGAGTTCCTTAGCGCTGTTCGGTCCAAACCCTTCCTTTTCCAGGGCCTTCAAACGCTCCAGGATCTCCTCCGCCTCGTACCTGGCCTCATTTATGATGCCGCGGGCTTGTTCCTTTGCGCTGGCGATTATGCGGTCCCGCTCCCTGGCTATCTTCTGCCGTTCATTCTCGGCCTCCCGCCTGATCTCTTCTATTCTTCGCCGCAATGCCTCGGCCTGCTCTTTTTCGCGCTCGGCCTGGGTCCTGCTCCTTTCTATATCCGACAGCACATCCTCAAAGCGGATGCTGTCCTGGGTCATAAACTCCTTTGCCCTTTCTATGACATCCCTTCCAAGGCCCAGTTTCTCGGATATGGCAAAGGCGTTGCTCTTCCCGGGAACGCCCACCAGCAGCCTGTAGGTGGGTCTTAAGGTTTCCACGTCAAACTCGCAGCAGGCGTTTTCCACACCCTCGTTCTTCATGGCATAGATCTTAAGCTCGCTGTAGTGGGTGGTGGCGATCGTGCGGATCCCTCTCCTGGTCAGGCCGTCCAGGATGGAGATAGCCAGCGCCGCGCCCTCCGTGGGGTCGGTTCCTGCACCCAGTTCATCGAACAGGACAAGGCAGGACTCATCGGCCTCAGCCAGAATCTTGACAATATTCTTCATATGGGACGAGAAGGTGCTCAGGGACTGTTCGATGCTCTGTTCATCACCAATGTCGGCAAACACATTCCGGAATATTCCGAATTCGCTGCCTTCCTTCACGGGCAGATGCAGCCCTGACTGGAGCATCAGCACAAAAAGTCCCACCGTTTTTAGGGTTACGGTTTTGCCACCGGTATTGGGGCCGGTGATCACGAGGGTGGTAAACCGGTCCCCCAGCTCGATATCGATGGGCACAACGGTTTTCCTGTCAAGGAGGGGATGCCTTCCCTGCAGGATTTTTATAATTCTCGATGAGGATATCCTGGGGCAGATGCAGTTGAGGTCCCTGGCGAGCTTTGCCTTTGCGAACATGAAATCAAGCCTTGATACGATCTCCACGTTTGCCCTCAGGGAGTCCATTATTCCTGCCACCATACCGGTGAGCTCCGCCAGGATCCTTTCTATCTCCTGCTGCTCACGGATCAGAAGCGACTTGATCTCGTTATTGGTTTCAACGACCGACAAAGGCTCTATGAATACAGTAGCCCCGCTTGCAGACATGTCATGGACCAGGCCGGGAATCATGGACTTGTATTCCTGCTTTACCGGGATGACATACCGGTCCCCGCGCATGGTTACAACGGCATCCTGCATGAATTTACGGTAATCAGCCGACCTTATTATGGCGCTAAGCTTGTCCTTTATGCTGTCCTGCTTCTGCCTGATGCTTCTCCTGATGGAAGAGAGGGCAGGGCTGGCATAATCCGAGATCTCCTCTTCACTTATGATAGCCCGTGAAATCGCATCCTCCACTTCCCTGGAAGGCGCAATCTGCCTTCCCAGTTCCAGGGCAATATTTCCTTCCCAGTCCGACGGCACGTCATTGGTAAGGTACTGCTTCAGGATGCGGCAGCACCTCAGCATGTCGCCCGTTCTTAAAAGTTCGGGTATCCCGAGGGTGGCGCCGATCTCCACGCGCTTTAAGGAAGGCCGTATATCATGGACTCCTCCAAAGGGCGCATCGCCCTTCCTCCAAAGGTACGAGGCGGCATCGGTGGTTTCCTTCAGCCTGTATTCAACTTCACTCAGGTCCGCCGACGGGATCAGCGCCTCGGAAAGGGAACGGCCCAACTCGGAGGCCGTCCTGTCGTTCAGCATCTTTATGATCTTTTCATATTCAAGCACCTTAAGTGCCCTTTTATCCATAGTCATCTCCCTTATTTCCGAAAGACAAAGCATCAGTATCTATCAAAGCGGCCTTCCCGGCACGCGCAGCCAGCCTTCACGGTTCCCATCCGGATTCCGGCGGTCTATAGCTATGGCTGTCCCCTTTTTATCCTCGGCGCAATCTTTTCTGAATAAAAGCGGATCCACAGGGTAAAGAGAAGGTCGTAAAGCAGAAACAGGATTTGAAGAACAACTCCCGCCGCCAAAACGCCCCATCCCTTTGTCAGGGGTTCGGGAAGGAATGTTTTAGCCAGGCTCCAGGCCGGCCAGAGAAAAAGATTGAAGGCACAGAGCTTGAGAAGGATCTCAAGCCATACCTTCCGAAGGCATTCTATATGGTATTTCAGCAGGGTATAGACGCCGAAAAACGCGATATACGGTATTACGTTGAGTTTCTCGGGGACAGCGATAAAACCGGCAAGGCTGGTCACTGCATAACCGGCCCAGGCAAACTGTATGCCGCATTCAAGGATAACCACCGACAGTACGAATGCGGCCAGCACATAAAACCCCAGCCGCCCTGTCGGTGCGATGGACTCCAGCACCAGCGCGATTACGACAACGGCGGACAGAATCCCGGTCAATGCCAGTTTTCTTGTGTTTCCCGATGCGCGTTCAGCCGACAAACCCATTCCTCCGGAAGATAATAATCAAATCATCCCAATATGTCCCTCAGCAGCATCTGATAAGGTCCCCGCCCATACACTCGCAGCATGAGTCCGCGCACCACAGGGTTCCGCATATCTGGCACATATCGTAATCTCTCCGGTACATGTTCTGATAGTATGGATTCTGCCTGTAACCATAATACTGGTTGTTAAGGCTGTTCAGGGTATTCCTGTACTCGTAATTGGCGGGATCCATGCTTACCGCCCTCTGGATATTGGAGTAGCCCCTGTCATACCAGCCCCTTCTTAAGAAAACCAAGCCCTGGAGGTAATACCAGCTGGCATTGCGGACGCGCATCCTGTCCAGGATCCGCTGCGCCTCATTGAGATTCCCGCTGTTTATATGAGCCCGGACCTGCCTCTCCATTTCAGACTCATCCATATACTCCTGCCGGCCCTGGTACTGGCTGCTCTGCTGGCTTTGATACTGCGCCTGGTAGGAACCGCCCTTGGATGCATTGCTGTTATCATATTCGTAGGATTCGCTCTGATACTGGTAAGCTCCCCCCGCATTCTTCATGAGGTATTCATAGGCCTCATTGATCTCACGCATCTTTTCATCGGCAAGATCGGCGAGAGGATTGTTGCGGTACCGGTCGGGATGGTATTTCTTTACCAGTTCCCTGTAGGCCTTCTTTATCTCGTCATAACTGGCTCCCTCTTTGACCCCCAGAACCTTATACGGATTCTTTCTCATCCTTCCTGCATCTCCCCTGCAAAACCTTGTCTGTCTTCATGATTAAGCCTGAATAGAAAATATTATCAAGAACTCCCGTGCTCTTCACAGCTCCCAATAGCGCATATGCTTTTTCGCACTCGCTTAGGGAGTAAGTCAGGCTGAAATCCAGCCTCTCCTTAATTTTCGCCTTGAATTCACCAAGGTCGCCGCCATCGTATTGAAACTGCGCCAGGATCGGGTTGTAGCTGCCGGACCTGGCATCCTGCTCCATGTCATCCCATGCGTCCAGTATATAGATCCATTTTCCCATATTGTAACCCAGCCAGCCCAGCACCTTTCGACTGTCATCACTTTCCACACAAGGGCACTGGAAAATCTCCCGCATGATGTTGGCAAAGGGTTCGGCCGCTTCGTCAAGGGATGAGCATTTTTCTTTCTCAAGCCTGTCCAGTTCACCCAGCAGGCTTTCTATCCGTTCGGTTATTGCCCTGTGCCGTTTCGCGACTTTTTTAAAGGCGCCCCTGAAAACCGCGGAGCCGAAAGCGCCCAAAAGGTTTTTTTCATCAGACCATTTATCCTTTAAATTATAATACGTTAAAACTATGTTCATGTCTGCCGCATAATCAACAAACCTGTTGTTCCTGACGACACATCTCTTCTTGATAGGATGTGCGATGCAGCGCTCGATCCTTACGTCATACTTTTCACCATTGATGGAATCCAGCAGGACAGCAAGAAATGCCAGGTCATAATTCAAAGAAAACCTGGACACCTGTCCGTATCTTTTGCCCATGCTCTTGCAGACACCGCAGTAATAACCCCGGAAAAGCTCGAAATCACGGATCTTCAGTTCAGGCTTGTCAGGCTCAACATAACCGAACATTCGGCACCTCAATTCTGCTTTGCGGAGGCATCGGTTTTTTGAGCCTCCCTGGCGTCCTTATCAAAGCTGACGCCCTGTACATGAATGTTTATGGCACTGACATGCATACCTGACATGCTTTCTACCGCGGACTTTACACGTTCCTGGATCTTCCAGGCCACGTCGGGGATCCTGGCTCCGTAATCCACCACTATATAGAAGTCGATGACTACTCCCTTGTCGGAGATATCCACCTTGACGCCCTTGGATGAGGTCTTGCGTCCCAGGACTGAAGAAATATTGTCAGCTATACCGGAACTCATGCTTGAAACGCCTTCTATTTCGCTTGCCACCGTATGAGCGATAACAGTAATAACATCGGGGGATATCTTTATCTCTCCAATATCCTGGGAAGTATTCAGGCTGAGTTCATTTTCGTTCATACGGGTACCTCCGTTCCGGTCCCCCCGGATGGAATCATCATGAGGGAAACCAATATGCTTTGTCCGGTATTTTCAAACAGCGGCGCACGATATATTTATTATACCTTCTCAGGTTTTTCATTGCAACTTTGCACCCCGGCCGGAATATCTATTAACCGAGCCTTATTGAGTCAGAGTAGACATGAAGGATCACGGCAGCCTGTACAGAAAATGCGTCGTCTATATCTTCCCTGCATTGGCGCTTATGCTGGCCCTCTACGCGAAGGAAACGTCGGAAGCGGCAAAGGATGCCATTTACCTGTGCCTGGATGTGGTGATACCCTCCCTGTTTCCCTTCTTTGTCCTTTCACGCCTTACCGTACCCTTCCTGAGGAACTTTTCCTGCCCCAGGTTCCTCAGGCGCCTTATACAGGGCCTTACAGGTCTTCCCTATTATGTCCTGCCCACCATCGCCCTGGGGTACCTGAGCGGCTACCCCACGGGCGCAAAACTTGCCAGGGACATGCTTGATGAAGGGCTCCTGGACTCAAACCAGGCATCAAGGCTTATCGCCGTTGCCAACAACTGCAGCCCGCTGTTCATAATCGGCACTGTGGGAGCAGGCCTGTTCAGGAGCATACGGATCGGTTTCATCCTCCTGGCTGTCCACTGGATTTCAGGGCTGATAGCAGCCCTTATCCTGAACCTGCTTTTAAGAAGGGGATATTTTAATGCGAACGATGGAACGGTGGTCTTCCAGGGCAGCAAAATTGAGGATAAAAGCAAAAGCGGCATCGCTGCCCTTATTCCGGGAGCCATAGAGGATGCCGCCATCCTGTCCCTGAAGGTCTCAGGCTATATAGTCCTGTTCGCGGTGCTGTCCGAACTGATGTATAAAATTGGACTCTTCGGCCTTATAGCCCGCCCGCTGTCGGCGATGCTGCCCGGAAGCTTCGCCGGAAATGCACTTGCAGCCTTGCTCAGGGGAATCATGGAGATCTCCTCGGGATCAAACGCCATTTCTCTTCTGGCCAATACGCCGGTTGTGGTCCAGCTTTCCCTGGTTTCCTTTATCTGCGGATTTGCGGGATTTTCAGTCCATACCCAGGTCATGGGGATTATGAGGGGAACAAAAAGCCGGTACCGCGTGTTCCTGCTCGGGAAGGCCCTCCATGGCATTATTGCCTGCATGCTTACCATAGCGGTTCTGAGGCTTCTTCCTGTAAGTCTTGCCGCATCCAGCGCGGGACCGGCAGTATCCGGGATTCCGTCAGAGTTCAGGATATTCACAATTATGACCCTGATTGCAGCTCTTCTTGTCAACCCATATGAAAATGGCGGAAGAATCCGCCATCCCGAAAAATCTCAAGAGAAATAACCTATGTATTATTTCAGTTCCTGCCTGTTCATCCTGATAACGTCCAGCGTTTCCGCCAGGATTTCTTCAACCTTGCTTAATACGTTATCAGCGTATTCCCTTGTGCCGAGACGTATTTCCCTCGCGTTTTTCTTCGCGTTTGATATGATCACTTCGGCCTGTTCATATGCCTGTTTTGTGATCTCATGCTCATCCACCAGCGCCGCTATCCGGCTTTCCGCGTTGTTCAGTATGTTCTCGGCTTCCTGCTGGGCTTCGGCTATAACGCGTTCCCTTTCCTCCACGATCCTCTTGGCCTGCTTCATATCATCGGGGAGCCTTAACCGGATTTCCTGGATGATTTCAAGCACCTCGTCCCGATTGATAACGCATTTTCCTCCGGAAAAGGGGATACCTGTCCCGCTTTCGATTATTTCCTCCATCTGTTCTAAGAGTTCCAAAAGCTCCATCATTCAGCACCCGCCTTCTTAAATTTTTCATAAATAAAAGGAGCAATGGAATGAGGAACATAATCCTCTATCCCGGCGCCAATCCTCGCAAGCTCCCTGACCACGCTGGAACTTAAGAAGCAGTTGTTGATGCTGGTCATCATGAACAGGGTATCTATCTCGTTGTCCAGGTTCCTGTTCAGCAGGGCCATCTGCATTTCATATTCAAAATCCGAAACGGCCCTCAGGCCCTTGATGATCGTTTTGGCATTGACGCTCTTCATGAAATCCACCAGGAGCCCGGAGAAACTGTGCACCTCTATGTTTTTCCTGTCCCCGATGGCCTTTTTCAGCATCATAATACGCTCTTCCATGGTAAAGGCAGCGGTCTTGCTATGGTTCACAAGCACGGCCACGATCAGCTTGTCGCATATCTTGGAAGCCCGCTCTATTATATCCATATGTCCGTTTGTAACCGGGTCGAAACTGCCAGGGTAAACCAGAACTCTCAAATCCTATGCCTCCCCGTCCTCGCTGTTCAGGACATAAAAAGTAAAAACAGTGTCTCCATAATGCTTTGAACGAACCTTTCCCAGCCTTCCGATCCTGTCGGGCAGGGGTTCGCTCTCGATATGCTCCACTGCGACCACACCATTTTCGATTATTATATCATTTTCTACGATCATTTGCAGTGTTTTACAGACAAAATTTCGTGAATACGGGGGATCCATGAGAATAATGTCGAAACGCCGCCCCTGGTTGGCAAAATCACGTATGGCTTTATAAACGTCCGCTTTTACCACCTGTGCTTTGTCGCTCATTCTTGTCTTCTCGATGTTCTCCCTGATGGTTTCTGTGCACAGCCTGCTGCTATCCACAAAAACGGCAAAATCAGCCCCGCGGCTCAGCGCCTCGAGACCCAGGCTTCCGGAGCCGGCAAACAGGTCCAATACCTGGGTGCCCGGTATACAGGGCTGTAGTATGGAAAAGACTGATTCCTTCACCCGGTCCAGTGTCGGTTTGGTTTTATCCGTGGGAGGAACCTTTATGGGTATTCCTCCTGCAATTCCTGATATAATTCTTACCATGTTTCCGCCGCCTTCTTCAATTTCCGTCGAGACCTAATTCATGGACAAATCCTGGAGCTTCTTCCTGACCATCAGTTCCACCCTCCTGGCCAGCGGACGCCAGGCCTCGTCCTTTTCAAGCAGGTTGCCGGATACTATTTCTCTGGCAGCCTTCTGCACATCCTTCAGCACATCCATGTCACGATAGAGGTTGGCGATCCTGAACTCGGGAAGGCCATGCTGCCTGACGCCGAAAACATCGCCGGGTCCCCTCAGTTCCAGGTCCTTTTCCGCTATGACAAAACCGTCATTGGATTTGGCCATGATCTCCATCCTCTGCCTGGAGATCTCGCTTTTGCCCTGGTTGAAGAGAATGCAGTAGGACTGGTGGGAACCCCTTCCCACCCTGCCCCTCAGCTGGTGCAGCTGTGCGAGGCCGAAACGCTCCGCGTTTTCTATTACCATTATATTGGCATTGGGCACGTTAACCCCTACTTCGATGACAGTGGTGGAAACCAGTACATCCAGTTCGCCCCTGGAAAACCGCCTCATGATGTCGTCCTTCTCGGCGCTTTTCATCCTGCCGTGTATAAGTCCTACACGAAGCCCTTTAAGGGCGTCATCCCTTATCTTCTCAACCAGGCCTGTCGCCGATTCAACCTCCAGTTCGTCGGATTCTTCCACAAGCGGGCAGACGATATAGGCCTGGCGGCCTTCGGCGATATTCTTGCGGATGAACTGGTATATCCTGTCCCTCATGCTCTCGTCCACAACATATGTTTTTATGGGCTTTCTTCCGGGAGGCAGGCTGTCCACGATGGAAACGTCCAGGTCCCCGTAAAGCACCAGCGCAAGGGTACGGGGAATGGGCGTTGCCGTCATGACAAGCAGATCGGGGTTTTCACCCTTTTGGGAGAGCCTTGCCCGCTGGCGGACGCCGAACCTGTGCTGTTCGTCGGTTATCACAAGCCCAAGGTTGCCGAACATGGTGCTGTCCCCCAGGACCGCATGGGTTCCGATAATGACATCCAGCCGCTCCTCTTCTGCTTCCTTCTTGATGGCTTCCTTCTCCTTTTTTTTCAGGCCGCCCGTAAGGAGTCCAACTTTAATATCGAACTTTTCAAACAGCGGGGCAATAGTTCGGTAATGCTGCTCGGCAAGAATTTCTGTGGGAACCATGAACGCGCTCTGGTAGCCCGACGAGGCGGCGATATACATCGCCAGCACCGCCAGGATGGTCTTTCCCGAGCCCACATCGCCCTGTATGAGCCTGTTCATCCTTCTTTCAGATTCCATATCGGACCGTATTTCTTCAAAAACCCTTTCCTGGGCAGGGGTCAGCTTAAAAGGCAGGGCATTCAGGAGCGGGCTTATGTCCACCGGGGAAAAACGGATGCCACTCTGGCCGCTGTTCGTGCCCTTTATGGAGGAAAGCCCCAACTGGAGCAGCAGCAGTTCTTCAAAGACCAGGCGCCTTCTGGCCATTTCCATGTTTTCCATGCTGGTGGGAAAATGGATCTGCTCATAGGAAAAGACTGCCTCGGCCAGCCGGTATTTATGGCGGAAGCCTGTGGGCAGTATGTCGACAATCTTGTCCGATGCCGCGTCCAGGGCATTCCGGAGGATCTTCCGGAGTATGTTCTGGGTAATTCCCTTTGTCAGGGGATAGACCGGCACGATGCGCCCGGTCAGATTGCCTGACTGATCCGCCTCCTCGAAAACAGGGTTGTGGATCTCTACCCTGGACCCCACACGCCTGACCGTGCCGAAAAAAACATATTCACGGGATATGTCTATGTTCTGCTTTACGTAGCCCTGGTTGAACCATGTCACGTTCATTAATGATGCGCCGTCGGTCACCATGGCTTTCTGTATGCTCAGGTTCCTCCTGGGACGGGTTTCCGTGATCCCTGTGACAAAGCGGACCCTCACGGTTATGGGCTCTCCGTCGGATGCTTCCAGGATGGGTTTGAAAACCGACCTGTCCTCATAATCCCTGGGAAAGTAATGGATGATGTCACCAAGGGTGTATATCCCCAGTTTCGAAAACAGCTTCGCCCGGTTTTCACCCACGCCCTTCACATATTTCAGCGGCGAGTCAAGATACCTGTTATCGTATTCGGACATGAATCATTCTCCCGCATGACTTACGGCCTTATGCCTTCCCGATAGTTGAAACAGTGTGAAATCATCGGTTTTCACACTGTTTCGATATCCTAACTATACCATATTTGATGAGGCTGATAAAGGCTTATCATGATTGGTCAGCGCCGGGACCTTCCGGTTTTTATTACGCGCATGGCATTCAGAACCGCCAGCAGGGCAACGCCCACATCGGCAAAGACTGCCTCCCACAGGGTGGCCAGTCCGCCTGTGGCCATGATAAGGAACAGTATCTTGACACCCAGGGCCAAAACGATGTTCTGGAATACGATGCGCCTTGTTTTCCTGGCAATGGAGACCGCATCGCACAGTTTTCCTACCTCGTCATTCATGATGACGATATCCGCCGCCTCAATAGCTGCGTCCGAACCTATTCCGCCCATGGCTATGCCAATATCCGCCCTGGAGATAACCGCGGCATCGTTGATACCATCCCCCACAAATACCACCGGCCCGGACCCTTTCTTTTCCTCAATGATGCTCTCCAGCACCGTTACCTTGTCCTGCGGAAGCAGTTGTGAATGCACCCTGCCAATTCCCAGGCGGCCAGCCACTTCATTTGCTGTTTCCCTGACATCCCCGGTGAGGAGCACCGTATCATGTATCCCCATGGCCTGCAGGCTTTCCAGGGCCGATGCGGCATCGGGTTTTATGGTATCTTCCATATCTATTCTTCCCGCGTAAACCCCGTCCACTGCAACATAGAGGGAGGTTCCGGCAGAGGCTCCTTCATCCGCGGCTATTCCATAATCCCCCATCAGCTTCCTGTTGCCGCAGAGAACCTGTTTCCCGTCTACCCGGGCACGAACGCCCTTTCCCGGTATCTCGGCATGGTCGTCCATCCGGGCAGGATCAGGGTTGTCACCGTACCTTTCAAGGACGGAACGCGCCAGCGGATGGGTGGAATAACTCTCGGCGCAGGCCGCATAGTGAAGGATCTCCTGCCCGGTAAATCCCGGGCGTGGTACTATTCCTGTCACCTGGAATACACCCGTGGTCAGTGTTCCGGTCTTGTCAAAAACCATGGTTTCGGTCCTGGCCAGCGCTTCCAGGTAGTTTCCGCCCTTAACCAGTATGCCCTGCCTGGACGCTGCGCCAATCCCGCCGAAAAATCCCAGCGGAATGGAGATCACCAGGGCGCAGGGACAGGAAATTACAAGGAATACGAGAGCCCTGTATGCCCACTGGCTGAAGGGGGTACTGGTAATAAGCGGCGGCAGTATGGCCAGCATGGCCGCAAGCCCGACAACAGCGGGAGTGTACTTTGCGGCGAAGCGTGTGATAAACCGCTCGGTGACCGCTTTTCTGCCTGACGCGTTCTGCACCAGTTCAAGAATCCTGCTGACGGTGGAGTTCTCATAGCTTTTTGTCACTTCCAGTGTTAGCACGCCGGACTGGTTGATGCTTCCCGAAAGCACCTCGTCCCCTGCCTGGACATCCCTGGGCAGCGATTCACCCGTCAGCGGAGACGTGTCCACCGAGGAATGCCCTTCAAGAACCCTGCCATCCAGCGGAATCCGTTCCCCGGGAAGGACCATGATCCTGTCACCCGGTCTTACATTTGCCGGAGATACTTTTACCGGCCCGCTTTCTGTCATTATGTTGGCGTACTCGGGCTTGATGTCCAGAAGCCTCCTGATGGATCTCCTTGACTTGTCCAGGGCATATTCCTGGAACATCTCCCCGACCTGGTAGAACAACATGACCGACGCGCCTTCGGCGTACTCGCCAAGTATGAAGGCTCCAATGGTGGCGATGGTCATAAGAAAATTCTCGTCAAATACCCTGCCTTTAAGGATATTCCGGAAGGACTTCGCGATAACCTGTCCTCCGAAGATAAGCCAGGCCGTTACAAACAGAAGAGTTTCAGGCCAGCTTCCCCCGGGAAGTATAATCGCGGCTATAAAGATCACCAGGCCTGCTATGTAAATCGCTATGCGCTTCCTGAAATGCATCCGGTCGTCACTTTCGGATGCTTCGGTATCATTTATGCAGCATCCTGGCTCTATGCCGGAAATGATGGTTTTTACGCGTTCCCGTATGCCATCGGCATCCTGATCGCTATCCAGTTCCAGGTAGATTTTCGAGTTGGCGAAGTCAAGGCGGGCTGAAGCCACACCCTCCATTTTCCGAACCTCAGCTTCAATTTTACGCGCACAGTTGGCGCATCCAAGCCCCGTTAAAGTCCACTCATGCCTTGTAGTCTCCATGTCGTTTCCTCCGTTACTGACTGTTTAACCGGTCATGTCATTCCATGATGTGCTCCATGCCCAGTTCGAATATCTTCTTGATATGGTCGTCGTTGAGTGAATAATAAACGGTTTTTCCCGATTTTTTGTACTTCACCAGGCGGGAATTCTTAAGGACCCGCAATTGGTGAGATATTGCCGACTGGCTCATGTTAAGGAGGTTTGCTATGTCGCAGACGCACATGTCCGCCTCAAAGAGCGCCCAGATAATCCTGATGCGGGTGGAATCACCAAAAACCTTGAACAGTTCCGCAAGGTCATAAAGGGGCTCCTCATCGGGCATCTTCTGCCTTACCTTCTCCACGAGCTCTTTATCCGCCACAGGCTGATCCTGCGGGTTCCTGCTTTCATTCTCAATCTCCATGGTTTCACCTCGCCGCTTACAATTGCTCATATGAACACTTGTTCATATGTTAATTATAATACTAACCGTGAGCCCTTGCAACCATTTTCCTTTCTTTCTGCAAAAGTAACCGTTGCACCTTTAAATCCTATCAATTCTTGTGTATAATATTTGTAAAGCATGGTTGAATCTCCTTTCAAATGGGTAGGTTTGGCAGCTCCATTTTACTTGAGATTTCAACTCCATGCTCTCTTTTTTGCAAAAAATGTTGGAGCACCGAAGTCGTCTCCCTTCAGCACCCCAGCATTTATTATAGAACCAAAATAAAAAAGAGCGGATTTCTCCGCTCTTTTTATTGAACACTTTTAATTCTATTACTTCGCGTCAACGCTGTTCATGTAAACGATGAGGTCGATGAGCTTGTTGGAATAACCCCACTCGTTGTCATACCAGGCTACCAGCTTGACGAAGTTGGGGTTCAGTGAAATACCGGCCTTCGCATCGAAAACTGAGGTGCGGGCTTCGCCAATGAAGTCGGAAGATACAACCTCATCTTCGGTGTATCCCAGGATGCCCTTGAGTTCGCCTTCGGCAGCCTTCTTCACAGCAGCGCAAATCTCTTCGTAGGTGGCCGGCTTCTCAAGACGGCATGTCAGGTCAACAACTGATACGTCCAGGGTGGGAACCCTGAATGCCATACCTGTCAGCTTGCCATTGAGATCGGGGATAACCTTGCCAACAGCCTTGGCAGCGCCGGTGGATGAAGGAATGATGTTGCCGGCAGCAGCGCGTCCGCCTCTCCAGTCCTTCTTGGAAGGACCGTCAACGGTCTTCTGGGTAGCTGTTGTGGCATGTACGGTGGTCATAAGGCCTTCAACAATGCCGAAATTATCATGGATAACCTTTGCCAGGGGAGCCAGGCAGTTGGTGGTGCAGGAAGCGTTAGACACAATGTCCATATCCTTTGTATAGGTCTTGTTGTTTACGCCCATTACGAACATGGGAGCATCCTTTGAAGGAGCTGAAATAACAACTTTTTTGGCGCCTGCCTTGAGGTGGGCGCTTGCCTTATCGGTGGTTGTGAATACGCCGGTGGATTCGATAACGTATTCGGCTCCGCATTCCTTCCACGGAATCTCCGAAGGCTCCATGCATGCATAAACGTTGATCGCGTTTCCGTTAACAACCAGTTTACCATCCTTGATTTCGATGGATCCCTTAAACTGTCCATGAACCGTGTCATACTGAAGCATATACTTCATGTATTCAAGGTCGATAAAGGGGTCATTGATTCCGACTACTTGTACATCCGGGTTGTTGCAGGCAGCCCTGAAAGCAAGGCGGCCGATTCTGCCGAACCCATTGATACCGATTTTGATTGCCATGGTTCTTACCTCCTAAATCGTGTATTTGTTAATCAAATCACAAAGATCATTAAGTATTATATGTCAAAATGGTGAACATTTCAAGTGCGGATTGCCGGGGGTTTTTATGACAAAAAATTCATATTCCATCGATAAATATTCCGGCATATTTTCCAGACCTTATGAAATTCAGGCAAACCCCGGATTATTCTTTCCAAACAGCCAGGTTTTATCCTGACCCGTCCCGGATTATGGCGCTGTTCGGACAGCTCGGCATTATGAGTTGGTCATTCGCTGCCGCATGCTTTCATAAAGGATCATGGATGCGGCAGATGCCGCGTTGAGGGACTCAGCCTTACCCGGCATGGGAATCATAACCCGGATATCAACCGCATCAAGCATGCGCTGTGACAGTCCGCTTCCCTCATTGCCAATTACGACCGCAATCCTGTCAGCCAGCGGCAGATTCCAGACAATATCCGAGTCCCTGGTATGGGCGGCAACTATCCTGATCCCCCTGCCTTTGAGTTTATCTGTCGTGCCGAAGATATCGGCGCAGGACAGTATGGGAATATGAAATACAGATCCCATGGCAGACCTCATAGCCTTTGGATTATACGGATCAGCGCAGCCCGGGGAAAGGAGAACCCCGTCAAACCCGCATGCATCCGCGGTGCGAATAATGGTTCCCAGATTGCCCGGGTCCTGGAGCCGTTCAAGTATTACAAACCGTGATCCCCGGTCTGTAAGGGACGGATCCTGGCTGATTGAAAGTGGCGCTACAGCCAGGATGCCCTGGGGTGTTTCGGTAGTGGACACCTTTTCAAAGAGACCATCGGGGACAAGGTAGACCGGGGCAGCATTGTTTCCCTCCATCATGGACCGGATTTCAGGATACAGGCTTTCCGCAACAAGAAAATAGCTGACAGGGACCTTATAGCTTAATGCCTCCTCCACCAGCTTCAAGCCTTCAATTATGAATGCGTTGTACCTGAGCCGGCCCTTTCTGCCGGTCAACTCCCGCAATTGCTTTATAATGCTGTTTGATGTGGATGTAATCCTGATAACCTTTTTATCCATCTCTTCACCGTTTTTGCCGGATCGGTCTGTCTATAGCAAAAGTCCCCCAACGCTTTTGATTGAGGGACTTATAAAGTATTATTCTCATTTATTTTATTTTCTCAACAAGCTGGGCAAAACCCTGGGCATCATTGACGGCCATATCGGCCAGAACCTTCCTGTTGAGGGTAATGCCGGCCTTCTTGAGACCATGCATCAGTTTGCTGTAAGAAAGTCCGTTTATTCTTGCGGCAGCGTTTATGCGGGTTATCCAGAGTCTCCTGAAATCGCGTTTCTTTTGCTTTCTGTCCCTGTAAGCATAGCTCAGGGATTTCATGACGGCCTGTTTGGCTACTCTGTACAGCTTGCTTTTTGCGCCGAAGTAGCCCTTGGCAAGCTTTAAGACTCTCTTATGTCTTGCGCGAGTGCGCATAGCTCCTTTTACTCGTGCCATCGTTCACACCTCTTTCCATGTTTTATGCGTAAGGCAGTAATCTCTTTACGGTTGCCGCATCGGATGCAGAAACGTAATCACCCTTGCGAAGCTTTCTCTTGCGCTTGGTCGATTTCTTCGTAAGAATATGATTCTTATAGGCATTAGTCCTCTTGACCTTGCCTGTACCGGTGACCTTGAATCGCTTCTTTGAAGCCTTGTGGGTTTTAAGCTTTGGCATGTCATTGAACCTCCTTCTTGAGCTTACTTCTTGAGCGGTACCAATACCATCGATAATGTTCTGCCTTCCATTACCGGCGGTTTTTCGATCTTTCCGTATTCCTTCACGGTGTCTGCAAACCTGTCGAGCACTCCGCGTCCAAGGTCGGAATAGGCGATTTCACGGCCCCTGAAGCGTATTGATATCTTGACTTTATCGCCGTCCTGAAGGAACCGTATGGCATTCTTGGCCTTGAAGTTGAAATCGTGATCCTCGATCTTCGGAGAAAGCCTTACTTCCTTCACCTCGATTATGGTTTGCTTTTTCTTGGCTTCTTTATCCCTCTTGTTACGCTCGTACAAATACTTCCCATAGTCCATTATCTTGCAGACCGGCGGGTTGGCGTTTGGGGATATCTTGACCAGATCCAATTCTCTCTCGTTCGCCAATAACTGAGCTTCCTTTGCCGACATGATCCCAAGCATGGTACCATCGACGTCAATCAGCCTGACTTCCTTGTCGCGAATCGCTGAATTGATCTGAACCTGATTCTGATCCTGATTTTTCTTTATACAAAACACCTCCGAAATACAGAAAAAATACAAAACCCCTCGTAATACTTATAAAATAAAACAGGCAAAGCTTCCTTCACCTGTTTATGCCAATACACGAACCAATATGATCAGTAAACCATAAGATTACGCTATTGACCCGCCGACCGACGTCAACAAGGTGAGAAGCACTGCTTCTGCTTTATTTACCCGTTTAATATACAACATGAAGGCAGGAGTTGTCAAGATAGAAGTTTTCAAAGATAGCGTCAATTTACTGTAGGGAGTTTGAGGGTAGATGTATCCTGGAATAGTCCTCTACGGACACGCCCTTGACAACAAGCATCTCCCATATAGTTCGGCAGCCTGGGCGGCACCGGATAAGCCTGCGGCTTTTAGTTTT
>JAAXZX010000037.1 GCA_012719645.1 Clostridiaceae bacterium | reverse complement strand
ATCCAGGCCGGTTACAGGCTTGTCAAACTTAACCTTCACATAGGTCTGCTCTGCCTTCTCAACGGTAGCCACAGGGGCATTTCCGTCCTTCGCATAAGCAAGGTTGAAGGTCTTGATTATGTTCTTGTATCCTGCATAGTCCACAAAGTCCTTAACGGTAACTTCATAGGTGGTGCCGTCAGTCAATGAGGAGTACAGCTCAACGGTTGCCTTCTTTCCGCTAATGATGGGAGTACCTACACCCAAAACATATGAGCCGGACTTAACCTCAACTGTACCAGCGTTTTCAATAGGCTCAGAGAACTCGATGGTAAAGCTCTTGGGTCCTGTAACCGTAATTGACTCGGCAACAGGCAGAGTAGCGTCGAATGCCCTGAAGGACTTTTCGGTCTTAGCGATCTCGTTGCCGTCGGTATCCTTAACTTTTTCAACAACCAGTTTGTAATCTTTCTGGTTATCAAGCTTGGTGGTCATCGTGATAACAACGGTTACCTTGTCATCATTGAGGGATACAGTAGCTGCCTCGCCATCAATCTTGATGTTCTCAGCTTTTACAGTGTCCTTGTCAAGAGCCTTATTGAATACAACGGTTACTTCCTTAAGATTGTCGGCGGTAATGCTTACAACCTCAGGTTTTACAGGCTTAGCCTCAACAAGGCCAGCTTCTACTGCGTCAGCCTCGCTGACAAAGCCAGCGTCGATGAGTGACTGGATAAACTTTTTGCCGTCAGCGTTTACGCCGTTCTTGCAAGCGCCGAACAGAACGCCGGCAACGTCGTCACGGATCAGAGTATCTTTCGCCTGGAGTTCCAAAGCCTGGTTCAGGGTGATAACACCAGCTTTTACAGCCTCGGCAACAACTACATCGGTACCGAAGTTGTAGCCCATGCCGATGTTCATTACCCATACCAGCAATTCAGTAACGCTTATTCCCTTCAGGGGAGAGAACTTGATCTTCGGAGCAACAGATGCATCAGTACCCGAAGTATAGCCGTTCTTCACCGCGTAAGCAGCCCACTTGATACCCCATGCAGGAACTTCGTCTGCGTCAACGACCTTCTCTGCCAGGATAGCAGCAGCCTCTTCGTCGGTCATGGCGTTAACTTCGGATGCCTTACCAGCTGCTTTAATTGCGAAGATGAGGCCCTGGAGTCTGTTTGTGTCGTCTCCGAGACCATAGCCTTCCATGAGTCCCAGCTTGTTGAGGATAGTTGCCTCGTCCTCATACTGGAAACCCTCGGCCAGTGCAGGGACTACCAACATTGATGCGATCATAGCAATGACGGTAATCACTGCGAGAATCTTCTTAAGGTTTCTCATGATGAAAATCCTCCCTTTCGTTTTTTGGAAGCAGGCTTATTGTTTCAAAGCCGGATTACGCCCGCTTCCGTGCCCTGTAACCCGACTTTGTTTGAATATTATTCAGACAAGCTTTAAGACTTGTCATGAATTCATTTTGAATTATATCACCGCCCATTTAAAGGGTCAACAATACGGTTATGAGTGTAAACAAAATGTAATTTAGTCTTTGCTTCGTAATACTGTATTAATATATACCCTTAAAATAGCGGGTTTCACGTGATATCCATAAATTTATATCGGCTCTCACATGGTTGCCTTTTAAGAGCGGATTCAATTGCGGAATATCATGGCAAACCGCCCAGGCGCTTCATATATTATATATCATATTACGATATTTAAGCAATATTTCCAGTCTGAACCGGCAGATACAACCCGGTCATTTCTGTTCCCGCGCTGACATACTGTTGCATGCAAAACCCATCCCCAAAAGCGCCCAGAAAACCGGCGCCACCGCTATAACGCTGTCATTGAATAAGCCGGCAGCCAGGTATGAGCAGATCCCTATGAATATGGCTGCTCCGAAATACGCGGAAGGGCTTTTGCCAGGGCGGACAAAATACAGCCTGACGCTGGAAACGGCATAGACAGCGATCAGAGCCATGAAAGCCAGCAAAGACAGGACTCCTGTATTTACCGCAATCTGAAGATAGAGGTTATGGGCTTTGTCAACTATCATGTAAGGTGTGTTGTATGCGTTGATCTTTCCGATGTAGTCATCCTGGGGAAATTCAATGGCAAAACTGTCAGGGCCCGAGCCCACGAGTATTTTGTTCTTCAACAGCGGGATCGCTCTGGACCAGATATATGCCCGGGCTGAGCCGAGCTTTTCAAAACCCTTTACATTTATGGCCTCAGGCTTTGCGATGACTTGCGTATCTTCTCCCCTGTTCCCCACCAGTGCCAGCGAATCCTGGCGGATCCTGAGAGCGAGCTCCGCTTCGCCATTCCTGACCCATAGAATTTCGCCTGAGAGTGTAAGCGTGTATTTTCCATAGGCGGGATCTATAAACCTGATTGTTCTGCCTTGTTCCGCGTCTGAAACATCTATCTTCAGCTGGTGATTATCCGCGTTGTGGAAAGTGATATCCGGGGCATCATGCCTGACTGTCAGGGTTTCGGTGGAGCTGACTATCCTTGCGCTGTTTCCTTCAATAATGATCTCCTCCACATAATAGCCGTGAATCCCGGCGTTTATTTCGGACATAACCCTTTGGCCCAAAAGCCCAAGACCGGCCAGGGCAACGGCTGCGGCCAAAATGATTATGATTTTATGCCTGAATATGTATTTTCTGAAATATATAACGGCAATCAGCGCGCCGGCCCCCAATCCAACCAGTCCCGCGCCGGAATCACTTCCTATAAGAATAACCAGCAATAACGCAGAAAGTATCCCTGCCCCGATCCGAAAAGCGGTTTTCCTTGCAAGGAAAATCGCCGCAACCGCGATGGGGAATACCAAGGCCACATAGCTTCCTACATAGTTTGGGTTAACCAGCGTGCCATAGACCATCGTGCCAAACTTGAAGTCCAGTTCGCTGGCGGTGTACCTTGCCGGCAGAATGAGCGATTTCCCGAAGCCCGTATTGAAAAAATTATATCCCGCAAGCTGTGAAAGGCCTATGAGGCATATGATGAACGCGGAGACAAGCAGGGAGCCGGATATTATCCTTAGATGCCTTTCATCTCTTACCAGGCTGGTGAGGATTATCATATCCAGGACATAGAACAGCAGGACGAGCATTCCTTCATACCTTGCAACAAATCCGTTCAGGGCTACGGAAACGTATCTTGATGTGATGGTGGATAATATAATGAATAATGTATAAAGGGCGGAGGGAATGTGCAGGCCGGGCTTCCATCCGATTTGGATACGTCCCTGGATGCTTCTTATAACGAAAAGGCACAGACCTAATGACGATGCTATGATGAACCACCGGCTCTTCCACCATGAGAGAAGGTCGTAGTACTGGTCGCCGCCCCTCCAGTTTGAAACCTCTATCGGTTCCAGCTTGTCAACATACAGGTAAACGATGAGGGGTACAACCGCTATGATAAATACATAGGGCATTATGTCAACCAGGGACGTTTTCTTCTCTGCCCGTTTTGTCGCCGTACGTTTTTTCCTGCCCATAATAGCGCAATATCCTCTGCTCTTACAGCTTTTTACTTATTATATCATATATATAAATGCGCAGTGGCCGGGTATGGAATTATTCTGCTGCCATGCACGCCATACCGCGATAATCCCGGATTACACATGAAAAACCGGTCGCTTCAGCGTGATGCGGCTATAGCGAACCCAGGTACTCACTGATAATTCTTTTAGCCTGGCCGATGTCGCCGGTGCCATAGATCTCAGTTTTCACTTTTGTGCAGCCCGGAAGACCGTGGAGGTACCAGGCCGCATGCTTTCTCATTTCCAGCATGGCTGCCCTTTCTCCCTTGTACTCTTCCATCAGCCGGTAATGCTTCATAATTGTTTCGAGCCTTTCCCGGGCAGGCACGCCTTTATCGTATGTCCGGTCTTTCATATATGATTTAATATTCTCAAAGATCCAGGGATTTCCCAGGGCTCCCCT
>JAAXZX010000036.1 GCA_012719645.1 Clostridiaceae bacterium | reverse complement strand
GTGCAGATAGCCTTCCATGCGCTCATAGAAGAGATGCTGGGAGCATGACTGTCTGGCCTGCCAGGAGCATGGGTGACCATAGAGAGGTTTGCATGACTAATTTCTACATGTTGAATTGCATGATTAAATTCAACGCTTTACGGCTTCCAATGCTGAATTTACTTATGCAATTCAAGCTCCTTGAGTTGTAAAAGAAAATAAATATTAGCTCTTGATTATCCGGAGGAATTCATGTATACTTATTTTTGCCGATCCGCTTGGAGAACATGATTCGACGGATGGGCAGACATGCGAAAGTGGTGGAATTGGCAGACTCGCTAGATTCAGGTTCTAGTGTCCGCAAGGACGTGCGGGTTCAAATCCCGCCTTTCGCACCAAGCTTCCAGGGTTTATTCTCTGGAAGTTTTTTGTTTACTGCAGCGTTTTCTGCAGCGGAAATCTTCAAATGAGCACAGCAGGGGCGGTTTCAGATCACGGTTTGCCCGAACTGAACAGGATTGCATGCTTTTTTTCCATGAGTACAGTATATCATTGCAGGGAAAATAATAATTTGACCGGGGCTATAAATAGATGGAGAATAGTAAAAAGGAACGGTATTTCCTGTAATCTTTTGGTGTTAATTGATCAGACAAGGCAGAAAACAAGCTGTAAAATATAAATGGGGCAGGATACCGATAACCGCCGCCATGTAAGATCAATACCGGACAGCATGACGCAAGGGAGAACAAAATGAAGAAGAAAACCATAATAATCATAGTTGTGGTCATATTCGCAATAGTCTTGGCTGTAAGCCTCCTGGGGAGGAACAGGAATGCGGCCCGGACCGTGAAAGTAACCGAAGCGGTCATGGGGGATGTACAATCCTGGCTTTCCATCAACGCGCTGATCCAGTCCGATGATGTGAAAAACTATTTCGGAACCTCGGGCCTTAAGGTTACAAAGATACATGTTGAGGTGGGGGATACCATAAGAAAGGGCGATGTAATCCTAAAGTATGATATCTCCGACCTTGAAACCGCCGTGGAACAGGCCCGGATCCAGTATGATAACGCGCTCCTGAACCTGGCAGACCTTCTGAATCAAAAGAAGCAAATAGAAGAGGACATGGCCGACCTTGAAGCTGAGATCCTGAGGCTTGAAGGCAGCAGGGATCCGCAGGATCTGGCCAGCCTGCAGGCACTGATCCAAAAAAGGGATGCAATGCAGACCATATCAGATGAAAAAATCAAGCTGCTGGAAAACTCTGTGGCGTTGGCCAAAATCGGGCTAGACACAGCCCAATCCAGGCTTGATGAGGTTAAGGACGGGCTTATTGCCGATATGGACGGTACGGTTACCGCCTTAAATGCCGAGGAAGGCGCCCCGCTTGGGATGACACAGCCTGCGGTTGTGGTACAGAACCTCAACAGCCTGAAGGGCGTAATCTACCTGGGCAAGTATGACGCTGCAAAGATAAGGACAGGCCAGAAAGCCATCCTTGATTATTCAGGGAATTATTATGACGGTGTGGTATCATTCGTAAGCCCGGCGGCAGAGAAGAGCCTGGCCGCCCAGAATGCCTCCCTCAAGGCGGAGATTGATATTATCAATCCTGACGACCTGCTGAAGGTGGATTTCGATGTGAACGCGGATATCCTGGTGGGCGAGGCAAAGAATGTGCTCAAGATCCCCGTGGAATGCATCAGGTATGACAAGAAGAACAACACCACGGTTTTCGTTGTGGAAAACGGTACTGCAAGGCTTACAGCGGTCAGTCTCGGGCTTCAGTCAGACTCTGAGGTTGAGGTGCTGGAAGGTCTGAAACAGGGAGACCTGGTGGTTCTCAATCCTTCCATGGACCTCACCGACGGCGCGTCTGTTGTGGTGGAAGGAGCTGGCCAATGATCCGCATTGAGAATGTAACCAAGGTGTATAAGACAGGAACGATCAGGCTTACCGCGCTAAACGATATTTCACTTCATATCGGGCCCGGCGAGTTTGTGGCGGTAATGGGCCCTTCCGGCTGCGGGAAATCCACATTGCTGAATATATTAGGCTGTCTTGACAGGATGTCATCAGGACATTATATTCTAAACGGCCAGGATGTTTCGACACTGGGCGGAAATGAGCTTGCAAGAATCCGGAACAAGGAGATCGGCTTTATTTTTCAGTCCTTCAACCTTCTCCCGAGGATGACGGTATTGGAAAACGTGGAACTGCCAATGGTTTATGCGGGGGTGTCCGCCAGGGAAAGGCGGGAGAGAGCCCTTGAGGCCCTTTCGAAGGTTGACCTGTCCGAAAGGATCAGGCATCGTCCCACCGAAATCTCAGGAGGGCAAAAGCAAAGGGTGGCCATTGCCAGGGCAATAGTCAACAATCCTTCCATTATCCTCGCCGACGAGCCGACAGGCAACCTGGATACCAAGGCAACTGAAGAGATAATGAAGATCATCCAGAAACTCAACAATGAGGGCGCTACCATCCTCATGGTGACCCATGAGCCTGATGTTGCCAGGTTCTCCAAAAGAATCATACGTATGAGGGATGGCTGCATCATAGACGACAGGCCGGTGCAGAGCCGTACAATCCTGTAGGGGGTGAGGATATGAATCTTATAGAAAACGTCAAAATGGCACTGGCAAGCATCTGGGCCAACAAGATGCGTTCATTCCTCACCATGCTGGGCATAATCATCGGGATCAGTTCGGTTATTGCCGTGGTTTCCCTGGGACAGGGCGGACAGAATACCATTACCGGCGAATTTGAAAAAATCGGGGCAAACTCTGTCATCATAAATGTGGACTCAAACAATGCCGAGAGCAGCGATTATATAACCTTTGAAGACGTAAACCAACTTAAGGAAAAGATCGAGTATATACGCTACGCCACTCCCGTCATCCAGATATCGGGCTGGGCCAGCACAGGCACGAAAACAAAGGCGGCTTTGGTTTTCGGAGGGTCAGCTGATCTCTATCAGATCGAGAACAGCGATCTCCTGTACGGCCGGTACTTCAATGAAATTGAATACGAGGAAGGCAAGGCTGTCGCCGTAATAGACAGTTCAACGGCGAAAAGGCTTTTCAGGATGGAAGACGTTACAGGCATGACCCTGGACGTGGGGCCAAAGACCGCACAGAAAAGCGTCACCATTGTAGGCGTTGTCAAAAGTGAATACGATATGTTCGCAGATATGGCCAGCGATGACTATATCCCGGCTGTCGTATACATGCCCGCGACCACTGTCAGTTATATCTTTTCGCTGGAAGAAGTCACTTCACGGGTGATAGTAATGGCCGACAGCAAGGAGAATGTCGAGTCGGCAGGGAACCTGGCAAAAATCCTGCTGGAAAACAGGCATGGGAACCGTGGCAGGGACGTTTACAAGGCGGAAAACATGATGAAGCAGCTTGACCAGATCAACACCGTGCTGGGTATCTTCACAACCTTCGTTGCCGCTGTGGCTGCAATCTCCCTGGTAGTAGGCGGCGTCGGCGTCATGAACATAATGCTGGTTTCAGTTACCGAACGAACCCGTGAGATCGGCATCAGAAAGGCCATCGGAGCCAGAACCGGCCATATCATGATCCAGTTTCTCACCGAATCGGTGATCATTTCCTGCATTGGCGGCATACTTGGCCTGATTTTCGGTGTTGCCGGAGCCTACGGTCTTGGACGGATCGCGGGAATCTCTCCCCATGTTTCTCCCGGTACGGTCATTATCGCGATTCTCTTCTCATCGGCCGTTGGAATATTCTTCGGCATTTATCCCGCCAGGAAAGCCGCGAATCTTGATCCCATCGAGGCCCTGAGATATGAATAACTTTGTGCCGCATGAAGTACGGGCTTTTACAAAAGGCCCGTTTTTGATGCCATCCAAAGCCCACAAAATATAAACAGCCATGTTAATGGTGCTAGATTTTGGGAAAATACAGCAATAAACCCTTTGCTCATAAGTTACAGTCTGGTAGTATATTGTAGGGAGGAATAAACAGATATCTTCTTTTCGCCCAAAATAAACAAAGAGAGGGTGTCTTGATGAAAGAGAAAAATTCCATCATGAGAAGAATAGTTGAAAACATGTCCCGTGTCATTATTGGCAAGGAAGGGCCGGCGAAACTTATGGTCATGGCCCTTGCTTCCTCGGGACATATACTAATCGAGGATGTTCCCGGCATCGGGAAGACAACCATGGCTAACTCCATGGCCAAGTCGGTCGGCCTGTCCTTCAACAGGATACAGTTTACACCAGATATCCTGCCTTCGGATATCACGGGATTCACAATATTCAACCAAAAAACAGGCGAGTTTGAATACAGAAGCGGGAATGTCATGAGCAATGTAATCCTGGCTGATGAGATCAACCGAACCTCGCCCAAAACCCAGGCCAGCATGCTTGAAGTCATGGAGGAAAGGCAGGTTACGGTGGACGGTAAAACCTACAGCGTTCCCAATCCTTTCATGGTTATAGCAACCCAGAACCCTGTTGAATACATGGGTACATACCCGTTGCCCGAAGCGCAGATGGACAGGTTCATGATGAGAATCTCGGTCGGTTATCCATCACATACCGAGGAAGTCGATATCCTGTACAGGTTCCAGGAATCCAATCCACTTAACAACCTGGAACCTGTGGTTACAAGGGAGGAATTGCTGGAACTGCAGCAGCAGGTAAGACAGGTGAGGGTGGACCAAAGCCTTGCAGGATACATAGTGGATCTTACAACCGCCACAAGGAGGCATGAACATGTAATGCTGGGCTGCAGCCCGAGGGCATCCCTGAGCCTGTTCAGGGCATCGCAGGCTGCCGCCCTGTATGACGGAAGGGATTATGTTCTTCCCGAAGACATAAGGGATCTGGCAGTGCCCGTCCTCAGCCACAGGCTTGTGCTGAAGCAGGAAGCCAAAATAAAACGCATAACCAATGAAAGCATAATCCTTGATATCGTAGAGCGCCAGAAAATACCTGTGGGCATCAAGTAGCACGAGCCAGAAATAACAGTATGAACCCGATCCCACTGTTATTTTGAAACGGAGGACGGCATGCCATGGGAAAAAATACTGGTCCGGATTCCCGGAGCATGGAATCAAAGAACCGGAAGCGCAACATCGTACGATATTTTCTGCTTCTGTTCATCAGTTTTGTATATGCCTATTTCAACGGGGGCATTCTGCCATATACACTGTTTTATTTTATGCTGGCCCTGCCTGTAATCTCGGCATTGCACATGGCCATAGTATGCATCTTTTTCAGGATGAGCGAGCGTATAGGCGAGCGTACCTTCGTCAAGGGTGAATGCGCCACCTATGAGCTTATCCTTCAGAACACTTCGTTCCTTTACATGCCTTACATCACCATACATATGCAGATGGAGGGCAGGTTCATTTTAAAAAGCCTCGGAAAAGTGCACATGTCCCTGGCTCCCTTCAGCCGCCGCGAGTTTAAATACCGCATGCCCCTTTATTTCAGGGGACGCTATGATATCGGCGTGAACTATATCGAAATCCAGGACCTTCTTGGCCTGGTGGGCATCAGGCTGAACCCGTTTGAGAAAAAGAGCATCCTGGTTAAGCCCAGGATCATTGAACTAAGCAATAAGGACATATCGGAGGCACGCCTTTCCGAGGGCGAAGCCTCATCGGGCTACCTTGAAACCGGCAACGACGAGATAAAGGATATAAGGGAATATGTATACGGCGACAGCTTAAGGAAGATCCACTGGAAGCTTACATCGAAGCTCGCCAAAACCATGGTCAAGGATACAATGAACGAGCTTGACAATGATGTAATGATGATCCTGAACCTGAACAAATCGGGGCCCATGAACGAAGAAACCCTTATAAAGGAAGACTGCGTCATAGAGGAAATGGTATCGACCCTGTATTACCTACTGATGAGAAGCATACCCGTAAAACTCTGCTTTTTCAGGGAAAAGCCGTATACCTTCCGCGCCTCGTCCCTCAATGAATTTGAAGTCCTGTACCAGATCCTGTCCGAGATCAAGTTCACCGAAGAAGACGATTTTGAAAACATCTACCACCATTTCACCGATACCGAAAAGAACAGCAAACTGATATATGTCTATACCGTCAACCTTGACGGCAGGCTGGTTGACACTTCCCTGAAGATTAAAAACAGGGGCTTTGATATTGAACTCAACTATGTGGACATTGCCGGCATCGACCAGGATGATGTGCAGGCAAAAAACGATCTTGCGGATATTCTTATGAAGAACAACATAAAAGGGTACCTTCTGACGCCAAGGATCGTGGAGATCGCGGAAGAGGGGGCTGAAACCGATTTTTCAGGAGAACCGGCAGATGCCGTGCCGGGTCCTGGAGCGAAGTCCAGGAAAGGGGTGAAAGCATATGAAACGCAGGTTTGATAAATTCTTCATATATTTCATAGGCTACCTGTACATGCTAGTCATGCTTTCCCTGGCTTCAACAGTATTCAAGGAGCAGATGCCTTTCTCCACGATTTTCCTGGTTTCAGTCGTGGTATATCCGGTCATCAGCCTGCTGCTTGCCTTCAGGGTCAGCCGTATTATTGCATTCCTTGCCCTGGGCGGCGCGGCTGTCGCTTCGGTTGTCCTGTACCTTACCGGAACCGGAGGCATCGTTTCGGACCAGTTGAACAATATGGTTGCGATTATTGAAAGAATCGCGTATTACCAGCAAACTATCGTTACCGAACAACTGGCGGCTGCCGCGATACTACTCGTTGTCGTTGCTGCCATCCTTCTGACCTTAGTGGTGTATTTCCTATTCAACCGGTATTTCAACCTGTTCCTGCTCACCGGTGTCCTTATCGCAATGCATATTGGGATCTGGTCTCTCAACGGAAACGATAACAAAACGCTGCTGGCATTTACCTGCATTCTGACCGCCATTTCCTACTTCAGGCATGTCTACGAAAGGAAGGCAAGGCAAGGTTTGATCACCGGAAAAACCTCACCCGGCAGCCTTATGCTTTTTACCCTGCCTGCGGTAATCATTCCCGTTCTGATTATCATGTCAATCCCCAAGAGTGATTACCCCATTACTATTCCGTGGCTTGACCGGCAGGTATTCCAGGTCTTTAAATACCTGGAACAAAGATTCGGACACACCGACGTGGAGTTCTTCAGCCTGGCTGCGACCGGATTCAAAGGATCGTCAAACAGGCTGGGCGGGCCGATAAGACCAAGCCATACGGTCATGATGGACGTAAGGGGCGACAAAAGAACGTATCTTCGCGGCGCAGCCTTTTCACGGTATGAGAATAACATGTGGATCCAAAACCCCGAGGAACGCGAAAACGTCAAGGAAGTTGAAAACGCGCTGCTGGAAAACAGGGTGGGATGGCTTTACATACCGGTGGATAAACTGTTCCCCGATGTTGAGGGCAACGACAGGGAGATCCTGGAAAACCTTGCATCCGGAAGATCCAATTCTTTCCTGTTTCCAACATTCTCGCTGGAGATCAGGTACCGGAACCTGACCACGAAAACGGTGTTCACGCCGCTTCTGACAATTATGCCCATAACCAGCAGAGAAGGGGGAAACCTGGATGTGGAACAGGATATCCACGGCGTAACCTATTCAGAGAACAAGCTGCCCATGGGATCCCAGTATACCGTTTATTATTCACAGCCCATGTATGCAGCGCCCGTTCTTAAGAGAGCGCTGTCCTTCTGCTACGACAACCTGTATAAGGATGCGCTGGATGAACTTAAGAGACAGCGGGACGAACTGATGGAAAAAAGCGATTCTCAAAGCAATCCGTATCTTCAACAGCTTGAAAGCAATATTGAGGTGCTGGAGTCGCTTCTGAGACGTTCGGAAGAGATTGAGGAAGAATATACCTGGATCAGCGAGAATACGCCTGAAAGCGTAAAAAAGCTCGCGCGGAATATTACCCATGACTGCAAAAACGATTATGAGAGAGTCATTGCCATCCAGGATTACCTGAGGAACAACTACCAGTATACCCTTAGCCCGAGCCGCGTTCCCGATGACCAGGACTTTGTGGAATGGTTCCTGTTCGAGGACAGAAGGGGATACTGCACCTATTATGCTACGTCCATGACTGTTATGCTCAGAACCCTGGGCATCCCGGCCAGGTATGTGGAAGGTTTTGTTATGCCCGAAAACAACCAGGAGACACTTTATACAATTACCAGCCGGCATGCCCACGCATGGGTCGAGGTTTATTTCCAGGGATTCGGATGGCTTATATTCGAGCCCACGCCCATTTATGCCGATGTTATGCAATACCTGCCTTCAGAGGATAATGTCCGGAGGGTAGGCGAGAATACCCAGAACCTTGAGGACCTGATGAAGCGTTACGCTGAGATGTACGGCAAATTCCCGGGCGATCTTCCTGACGCCACGGCGGGAGGGCCGGTTGCAATGGATCTGACTCCGTATCTGAAATACATCCCGCATCTCATTGCAGGCCTGATCCTTGCATTGGTTTCAGTTAACCTCATTGCCATCTTCGTTGACAAACTCCTTCTTATGGGGAAGAACAACAAGAGGAAAGTCATCAGGGTATTCCGGACAATGCTGATCTGGCTGAAACATACAGGTTATGAGATCCGTCCCGGTGAGACCGTCCTGGAGTTCGGGCAGCGCATCGACAGGAAATTCGTTCTGAAGCCATATGCATTTGCCGAAGCCTCGGAGATCTTCTGCAGGGTCAGGTACGGTGACAAGGATATTTTTGAGGAGGATCTTAAAGTTGTACTTACCATAGCCAGGCAGATGAAGAAAACGCTGCTCAGGTATTTCGGCATCAGGCGCTGGGTACCCATACGGCGGATAGTATACAGGATATGACTGAAATTATGTCCTGATCATGTGTACTGAATATATTACCACATATTAATTATTATTTCTTTGCCGTTTTTTCCTTGTATACAAAAAACAATTGTATTATAATTTTTGTGGGCAAACAGGGTATAATATATCGTGTATAGTGTATACACGCATGAAAGGAGTATATACATTATGGGGGAGTTTCTCAGAAGAATCACTGAACGTGCAGGACTCGACAAGAAAACCATCGTCCTGCCCGAAAGCAACGATATCCGTGTCCTTAAGGCCACAGAAATTATACTGAAACAGGGATTTGCCAATATAGTTCTCGTAGGAGACGAAGAAAAGATCAAATCCCTTGCTCAGGGAATCGATATCTCAGGAGCAGTTATTGTAAATCCTGAAAAATCAGAGAAGTTTGAAGACTACAGCAATACGTTCTACGAAATGAGAAAGCACAAGGGCATGACCATTGAAAAAGCCCGTGAAACCATGAAAAACCCGCTTTACTGGGGTGTCATGATGGTTAAAAAGGATGAGGCCGACGGTATGGTGGCAGGAGCCGCCCATTCCACATCCGACACATTGAGACCCGCACTTCAGATTCTTAAAACCGCCCCCGGAGTAAAACTCGTTTCCGCATTCTTCATAATCTGCGTTCCGGATTGTGAATACGGACATAAAGGCACATTCCTGTACGCTGACAGCGGACTTGTGGAGAATCCCAACGCTGAGGAACTGGCCGAAATCGCCATTACTTCCGCGGCTACCTTCAAAAACCTGGTAGAAGCAGAACCCAAGGTCGCCATGCTTTCATATTCCAGCTATGGCAGCGCCAGGAGCGAACTGACCGAAAAAGTTATCGAAGCCACCAAGATTGCCAAGGAAAGGGCTCCCGAATACCTGATTGACGGTGAGCTCCAGGTTGACGCGGCTATCATTCCGGAGATCGCAAAGTCAAAGGCTCCCGGAAGCCCGCTGAAGGGCCAGGCCAATGTCCTCATATTCCCTGACCTGAATGCAGGCAATATAGCGTACAAGCTTTCACAAAGGCTGGCAAAGGCCGAGGCTTACGGACCTGTTACCCAGGGTATCGCAAAGCCAGTCAACGACCTGTCCAGGGGCTGTTCGGCAGAAGATATCGCTGGGGTTGTTGCCATAACGGCAGTCCAGGCACAGGCAACCGGGAAGTAAAAACAGCATGGAATAATAAAGGGGATACATAGAGTAATCAAAGGGGATAGAGATCATGAATATACTTGTTATCAACGCGGGAAGCTCATCATTGAAATATCAGCTTATAAATGTCGAAGGGGAAATTGTCCTGGCCAAGGGATTGTGCGACAGGATAGGACTTCCCGGCTCTTTAATTAAGCACAAGGCCCATGATGGCAGGTCTGTCACCAAGGAAATAGTCATGGACAGCCATCTGGATGCCATTAAACAACTGATAGCCGTGCTGACAGACGAAGAGGCAGGCGTTATCAAATCCCTTGACGAAATCGATGCGGTGGGCCACCGCGTTGTCCACGGAGGAGAGAAGTTCTTCAGTTCGGTAATCATAGATGATGAGGTTCTGAGGACCATAGAGGAATGCGAGGAACTGGCTCCCCTTCACAACCCGCCGAATGTGACAGGAATAAAGGCCTGCAGCAAGATCCTTGAAGGAGTGCCCCAGGTCGCTGTCTTTGATACCGCATTCCACCAGACAATGCCGAAAAAGGCCTACATATATGCGCTGCCCTACGAGTATTATGAGAAGTACAAGCTGCGCAAATACGGCTTCCATGGCACATCACACAAATATGTCTCCGAGCGTGCGGCTGTTCTTCTGAACAAGCCTTACGACCAACTGAAAATCGTAACATGCCATCTTGGAAACGGTTCAAGCATAGCAGCCGTGGATTGCGGCAAGAGCGTGGAAACCTCCATGGGATTCACGCCCCTTGACGGGCTGGCGATGGGAACCCGATGCGGTACAATAGACCCTGCGGCGGTAACCTTCCTGATGAACAAGGAGAAAATATCCACCGAAGAAATGGACGACATAATGAACAAAAAGTCGGGAGTTTATGGAATATCAGGCGTTTCCAGCGATTTCAGGGACCTGGAGAAGGCCGTGGAAGAGGGTAATGAGCGCGCGGAACTGGCCCTGCAGATCTTTGCATACCAGGTAAAGAAGTTTATAGGCGCCTATGCTTGCGCCATGGGCGGCCTTGACGCAGTGGTATTCACCGCCGGAATCGGCGAGAACAATCCCGATATACGCCAGCGTGTCTGCTCAAACATGGAATTTCTAGGCATCAGGATAGACCCTGAAAAGAACAGGAGCAGGGGCATCGAGATAGATATCAGCACCGACGACGCAAAGGTCCGCACGCTGATAATTCCCACCAACGAGGAACTGGCTATTGCCAAGGAAACCATACGCCTTATCGGAAAAGCCTGATTGGCCTGCAGCCGGGAGATAATGATTGACAAAGCATATGCTTGATATTAAAATATAGGGATAAAGGGGAAACCCTTTATTTTTTTATATGCGGAGCAGCAGGATCTCTGTGTGCGACGGCCATAAAAGAGCATGTCGTCGTATTTTTGTAATATGGGGTTTTACTCCGCCGCAAGGTCCATTCCAACTGCCTATATAAATGGGCCGGCAGTATGATAATCCGAAATGAAAGGTCAGGTATCGTACATGAAGGTATGCAAATTTGGCGGAACATCCATGGCAAATGCTGAACAGATCAGGAAGGTTTGTTCCATAGTAACATCCGACCCGGAGAGGCGTGTGGTCGTGGTTTCGGCTCCGGGCAAGCGTTATGATTCCGATACCAAGGTAACCGATCTGCTGATCCAATGCACCGAAAGGTTTTTATCGGGCGGTGATTATGAAGAGGTCCTGCAGAACATAGTATCCCGGTACAGGGAGATCGCGGAGAACCTTGGCCTTGGTAACCAGATCGCAGTCGATATAGAAAACAACCTGAGAACAAGGCTTTCAATGGATTATGACTCGGATGAGAAACTGATGGACAGGATGAAGGCAGCAGGTGAAGATAACGTGGCAAGGCTCGTGGCTTCATATTTAAAGTCAACAGGGTACCAGGCCCAGTACCTGAACCCGAAGGACGCCGGCCTGTTCCTCAGTGACGAGTATGGCAACGCGCGGGTGCTTCCCCAGTCATTCAAGAACCTGCAGAAGATAAAGTCCATGCCGGGCATTATTATATTCCCGGGCTTTTTCGGATACTCCCTGTCGGGGGATGTGGTCACATTCCCAAGGGGAGGCTCGGACATAACAGGCTCCATACTGGCCGCGGCGCTGGAAGTGGATGTCTATGAAAACTTCACCGACGTCAACTCGGTATTTGCCGCAAGCCCGAAACTCATCGAGAACCCGAAACCCATCTCGATTCTTACATACAGGGAGATGCGGGAACTCGCCTACGCAGGGTTCACTGTGCTTCACGAGGAAACACTGGAGCCCGTATACCAGAAGAGGATACCGGTTCATATAAGGAATACCAATAATCCCGAGGCTCCGGGAACACTTATCACTCCAACAAGGGAGATTTCCGAATCCCCCGTTGCCGGTATAGCCGGCGGAAAGGGCTTTTGCAGCATAAACATCCACAAGTATATGATGAACCGGGAGGTAGGATTCGGACGCAAAGTGCTGCAGGTCCTGGAGGAAGAGTTTGTTCCCTTTGAGCATATGCCTTCCGGTATTGACGATATCTCCATCATCATAAGAAGGCAGTACATGGACGACGAGATGAAAAGCCGCATCATGGAAAGGATCGCCAGGGAGCTCCGGGTTGACAGCGTGGACATAGAATACGACCTGGGACTTGTTATGGTAGTTGGCGAGGGCATGATGCATACCGTTGGCATCGCCGCGAGGGTTACAAAAGCCCTGGCCAGAAGCGGCATCAATATAAGGATGATCAACCAGGGTTCTTCCGAGGTCAGCATCATGTTCGGAGTAAAAGAGGACGATGTGGACAAGGCGATCATCGCGATTTACGACGAGTTTTTCAAATAAATATGATTGAATCAGCCGCAGGAACACGGCATAAACTGTGATGCACCCGTAAAAACACCTGCGGCAGCAATATCGCCCGAGAGGAGATGAGACCATGATTCTGGTGCTTAAGCCCGGATCAACGGAAGAGCAGAGAAGAGAGCTTATCAGCGAGATTGAGAAACTTGGACTGAAGGTGCATGTTTCAGTCGGTGAGGAAACCACCATCATCGGCCTTATAGGCGATGTTTCGAAAATAAACGCCTACGCCCTTTCTTCCCACGAGATAGTGGCCAACACCATGAGGGTCAGCGAGCCCTTCAAAAAGGCCAACCGCATGTTCAAGCCAGAGGATACGGTCATCGAGGTGCGGGGAAGAAAGATCGGGGCAGGTTATTTCGTGCTGATTTCCGGCCCCTGCTCAGTGGAGAGCGAGGAGCAGATCGTAAATATCGCCCATGAATTGAAGAAAGCGGGCGCTTCATTCCTGAGAGGCGGCGCATATAAACCGCGCACTTCGCCCTACAGCTTCCAGGGTCTTGGGCTTGAAGGGCTGGAACTTCTCAAAACAGCCGGCAGGGAAACCGGGCTTCCCATAGTATCGGAACTGATGTCCACCGAGGTCCTGGACCGGTTTGTCGAGGACGTCGACATCATCCAGGTTGGCGCCAGGAATATGCAGAATTTCGTCATGCTTCGTGAACTTGGCAGGACAAAAAAGCCCATACTGCTCAAGCGAGGTCTTTCGGCCACCCTGGAGGAATGGCTTATGTCCGCCGAATACATTATGAGCGAAGGCAATGAGAATGTAATACTCTGCGAACGCGGTATCCGTACCTTTGAAACCTATACGAGAAACACCCTTGACTTAAGCGCTGTGCCGGCAATTAAGCGGCACAGCCATCTGCCAATCATTGTCGATCCCAGCCATGGTACCGGGAAATCCTGGATGGTGCCGCCCATGTCCAAGGCAGCCGTTGTTTCAGGCGCAGACGGTCTGATCGTTGAAGTCCATAACAACCCAAGGAATGCTCTCAGCGACGGGGAACAGTCACTGACTCCCGCAGAATACGCCAGCCTTGTTCCGGATCTAAGGAAGCTTGCCGAAACAGAAAGACGTATTATCGAATTCTGATCTCAAAAACTATAATCACAGCGGGAGGGATATCATGTTTCGTGTCAGGGTTAATACCTCCTCCAAGGCTTACGATATCGAGATAGAAACAGGCCTGTTCAAAAAACTTCCCCAGTT
This sequence comes from Clostridiaceae bacterium, assembly GCA_012719645.1. Classification (GTDB taxonomy): domain Bacteria; phylum Bacillota; class Clostridia; order DSM-8532; family DSM-8532; genus Thermoclostridium_A. The sequence continues at coordinate 51,253 of JAAXZX010000036.1, read as the reverse complement.
GTTCAGGAGCCGATACCAGGGAAGACGCATGGCCCTGATCAGCGATGACAGGGTTTTCGCCCTGTACGGTGAAAAGTTTTTCAGGAAGCTCCGGGAGCAGGGGTTTGATGCGATTGCCGTAACTTTTCCCGAAAGGCAAAAGAATCTCAGGACCCTTGAAAGGATATACAATGCACTTGCCGATGCCTCTTTTACCCGCAGCGATTATGTGATCGCCCTGGGTGGCGGCGTAACAGGAGATATGGCCGGGCTTGCAGCCGCCACTTTCCTGCGTGGGATGGGCTTCATACTGATACCTACAACCCTTCTGGCCATGGTTGACAGCAGTATAGGAGGCAAGGTAGCCGTCGACATGGATCAGGGCAAAAACCTGATCGGCGCTTTTTACCAGCCCGATGCGGTTTATACGGACCCGGGCCTTCTGACCACCCTTGATAACCGTTGTTTTTCGGATGGCATGGCGGAACTGATCAAACAAAGCGTAATCCGTGACAAGGACTTATTCTACTTTATTGAAACCTCGGAAAACCGTTCAGGATTAACCGGTCAGCTTGATGAAATCATAGGAGAAAGCTGCAGGCTCAAGGCAGCCATTGTTGAACAGGATGAACGGGATACGGGCCTCAGGCAGATCCTGAATTTTGGACATACCATAGGTCACGCCATTGAAAAGGTGCAGAACTACCAGGGACTGACCCATGGCGAGGCTGTTTCGGTTGGCATGATATTTATTACGCGCATCACCGAAAGACTTGGTTTGACCAGGCCCGGTACTTTGCAGAGGCTTGAAGGAATCCTCAAGTCTTTCGACCTTCCGGTGACAATGCCTCCCGTGGACAGGACAGAACTTGCCCAAGCCATAAGGATAGACAAGAAATCACGCTCCGGTTTTATAACCGTTGCATATCTGCGCGAAATAGGCGAGTGCGATTTGATCGGATGGAGTTTTGAGGAATTGGAGGAGCATCTGTTTGCCCAGCTTGAGAATTGAACCTGGAAAGCTTTCGGGCAGGATATTTATCCAGCCTTCAAAAAGCATGGCCCATCGCCTGGTGCTTTGCGCCCTTCTGGCTGAAGGCGCCAGCGAGATTGACAATATCGTTCTTTCTGACGATATAAAGGCCACCCTTGGCGCCTGCGAATCACTGGGAGCCAGTGTGAGGATTGAAGACAGCACGGTTTTTTCCGGCAGAAAGCGGGTTATTATTACATCAAAGGGTCAGATCCGGGTTGTCAAACCCGTGATAGACTGCTTTGAATCAGGCACCACAGCCCGGTTCATCATACCCGTGAGCAGGCTTTGCGCTGATCCTGTGACCCTTACGGGCAGGGGCAGGCTCGTGACGCGTCCCTTTGACATATATAAAAGCCTCCTTCCCGGAAAAGGGGTAAATTACACCGATGAAGGCGGCAAGATGCCCATAGGGCTGGAAGGCAGGCTTATGCCTGGCGATTATGATATAAGGGGCGATGTAAGCTCCCAGTTCATATCCGGGCTTCTGATGGCCCTGCCTTTTCTTGACGAAGACTCCCGGATCAGGATAACCGGTCCCCTGGAGTCCCGTCCATATGTAGAAATGACAATTGACACCCTGAAAAGGTTCGGCATAACCATTGAGCATTCAGAAGACTGCAGCATGTTCAGGATAAGTGGAAGACAGAAGGCCGCGGCCTGTTCGCTGGCCGTGGAGGGAGACTGGTCCCAGGCTGCATTCTTCTGCGTTTTGGGCGCCATAAGCGGCGAGGTCTCCATAGATGGCTTAAACAGGGATTCATTGCAGGGTGACAGGATTATACTCGATATTGTAAGAAGCATGGGCGCCAGAACAGTATGGAACAATGGCACTCTCGAGATAAGTCCAGGCACCCTTAACAGTATCTGTGTGGACGCGTCCCAGTGTCCCGACCTTGTCCCGGCCGTCGCCGTGGCCGCGGCGCTTTGCCCGGGAGAATCCGTCATCAAAAATGCACAGCGGCTGAGGCTCAAGGAATCGGACAGGCTTTCGGCGGTGTGCAGCGAGCTTAACAAGCTGGGAGCAAGAGTGGAAGAAAACCGGGACGGCCTCGTTATACATGGTGTGGAACACTTTACTGGCGCCGGTGTGGATGGATGGAACGACCACAGGATAGTCATGGCCCTTGCCATAGCATCATCCCGCTCCACAGGTCCCGTGGAAATCAGCGGGTTTGAGGCCGTGTCCAAGTCCTATCCGGAGTTCTGGCAAGATTTCAGGCTGCTGGGAGGTAGAATCTATGAGCAGCATATGGGGTGAAAGATTAAAAATATCGCTTTTCGGCGAATCCCACGGTCCCGCTGTCGGTGTGGTTGTGGACGGCTTTCCGCCAGGAATGGCTGTGGATTTTGAGAAAATAAACTCCGAGATGGAAAGAAGAATGCCGAAGTCTGCGGCATACTCAACGAAAAGGAAGGAATCCGATGAGGTGGAAATCCTGAGCGGCATGTACGAGGGCAGGACCACGGGCGCGCCCATATGCGGACTGATCCGCAACACCGACACCAGGTCCCGGGATTATGAAGAAATAAGCCGCCTGGCAAGACCCGGTCATGCTGATTATACAGGATATGTCCGTTTTGGGGGATACAACGATTACAGGGGAGGCGGGCATTTCTCCGCCAGGCTTACTGCGCCGCTGGTTTTCGCAGGCGCCCTTGCCCGCCAGTTCCTTGAAGAAAAGGGGATATATATAGGAAGCCATATTTTCAGCATAGGCGATGTAAACGACGTGGCCTTTGATATGACCGGCATCACCAGGGAGCAGCTTGATAATCTCAGAAAAATGGAGCTTCCCGTAAATGACGCTTCCTGCGCTGAGGAGTACCTTCAGCTGATAGATGAGGCCCGAAGGGACCTGGATTCAGTGGGAGGCATAATTGAAACCGCCGTAATTGGTATTCCCGCCGGTATTGGCACGCCATATTTCAGCAATGTGGAAGGGAAGCTTTCTTCCATCATGTTTTCCATTCCTGCGGTCAAGGGTGTGGAATTCGGCGCAGGCTTTTCCATAACAAAAATGTGGGGAAGCGAAGCCAATGACAGTTTCTGTGTGGATGGCGGACAGGTACGCACCAGGACCAACAACAACGGCGGCATCAACGGCGGGATCACCAATGGTATGCCTGTTGTTTTTCGTGTAGCCATAAAGCCCACTTCGTCCATAGCAAAAGCACAGGACACCGTTGATATAAAGAAGATGGAGAATGCCGTGCTTGAAATCAGGGGCAGGCATGACACCTGCATCGTCCCCAGGGCGGTGCCCGTTGTTGAAGCTGCCTGCGCCATAGCCCTGTGCGACCTGTATCTTGCGCAGTTTGGATACCAGCGCCCGTAAAACGAATTGTGACAACTCCGGCGCATTGCGCCTGTCCCATCGCGGGTCGGCCTATAAGTCACGACCCTAATTGACGCATAAACGGGGAGGGATTTCACAATATGCCTCCGAAAGAAAACCTGAATGATATAAGAAAAGGAATAGACGAGGTCGACGAAGCCATAACCCGGCTCCTTGAGAAGCGGATGGACCATGTCCGGGACGTGGCGGAGTACAAGAGGAGGACCGGTATGGCCATACTGGACTCCTCAAGGGAGCAGCAGGTACTGGACCGGATCCTGTCACAGGTCAAGAATCCGGAATACAGGGAGTCAATTAAGGCTGTCTATACCGAGATCCTGAAGGCTTCACGGGAATTTCAGTCAAAGCGTATACCCCGCGCTCCGGAATCTGGCCGGGCAAAATACGGCCTTGTTGGAGAAAAACTCTCCCACAGCCTGTCACCCGCGATTCATTCGCTGTTTTTCAAAGAGCTTGGGATCGATGCGGAATACGACCTGATTGAGGTTAAACCGGAGGATCTTCCTGAGCTTCTGGAAATCCTCAAGTCCCATGGTTACCTTGGGGTAAACGTAACCATTCCTTATAAAAAGGAGATAATAGGGTACCTGGATTCCCTGTCGGATGAAGCTCTCCATATAGGCGCTGTCAACACCATATGTTTCGCGGACGGGTACAGGGGCTACAACACAGATTACGACGGGTTTGGCATGGCCTTCGAAGAGTATGATGTCAAAACGGAAGGTTCAATATGCGCCGTACTGGGCAGCGGAGGCGCCGCGCGGGCGGTCGTGGCATACCTGGAAGACCATGGGGCATCCGGCATAACCATAGTATCCCGTGACCCGGACAGCGCCATGATGAAGTTTCCCGGGCTATCCTGCGCGGATATTTCAGGCTTCCGGGCCCATGGCTATGATATATTGGTCAACACCACACCAGTGGGCATGCACCCCGATGTATCCAGGAGCCCTCTTGGAAAAGAGCAGATAGAAGGCGCGGGGTTTATAATGGATCTTGTATATAACCCTGCAGAAACCGTCCTGCTACGTTATGCGGAAGAGTTGAATATCCCATGTGCCAACGGGCTGTATATGCTTGCAGCCCAGGCCTTGCGCTCAGAAGAGATCTGGCAGGGCAGGAAACTCGATAAAGCCCTTATCCATAAGGCTATAGAAAGAATCAGGAGGGGTACATGAAACAAAACATTGTTCTAATCGGCATGATGGGAAGCGGCAAAACGTCTGTTGGAAAGCGTTTGAGCCAGGAACTCAATATGCCCTTCATAGACACTGATACACTCATAGAAGAAGAATACGGCCCTATCCCGAAGCTGTTTGAAATGGGAGAGGAGTGTTTTCGCGACGCGGAAAGCAAAATCATATCCCGGGTTTCCTCCCTTGAGGGTGCTATAATATCCACCGGCGGAGGAGCAGTGCTGAGGGATGAAAATGTTAAAGCCCTGAGGAATAATGGCGTCCTCGTCTTTATTGACAGACCTGTCCATTTCATAGCGGAAAATATTGACTGCTCATGCAGGCCTCTGCTTAAGAACGGCCCTGAAGCCCTCCATGAACTCATGGAAAAGCGTTTGCCCATCTACAAGGCATGCTGCGATTACCATGTGGTTTCCGATAACGACATATCAAACACTGTCCTGACCATAATTGAATTATTGAAGAATGATGGTGTAATAAGGCCCTGAAAAACATATAAATGACACAGGCAGAACAATATCCGGAGATACCGTCTTGAAAGCAAGGGACCTGTTATACCTGCTGGCATTCATACTCATGCTTAATCTGGCTTTTGTATATCTTTTCAGTCCGCCTCACCGGTCCGTGCCGGAAGATACGGTTTCCGTACCCGCGGGATCGGATATTTCCGGGGACATGATCACATATACAAATCCGCTATATCTTAATACGCCTTACAATGAGCAGGTCCTGGCCGTATCGGCTCCGGCAATCAACGCCAGGTCCGCCTGCGTTATGGATTTTAACACAGGAACCGTCCTCTATGAAAAAAACGCTTATGTAAAAAGGCCCATGGCCAGCACCACCAAGATCATGACAGCGATTATAGCCATCGAAAACTGTCCCCTGGATGCCCGTGTTCCCATTAGCGGCATGGCAGCCAGTATGGGAGGCTCCACGATGGGCCTCAGGGCAGGCTCAAACATCCGCATGGAAGACCTTTTATATGGGCTCATGCTGTGTTCGGGAAACGATGCCGCTGTCGCCATAGCCGAGTATTGTGCCGGCAGCGTCCAGGAGTTCGTAAGGATGATGAACGAGAAAGCCAGGGAGATAGGCGCTTATGAAACCAGTTTTTCCAATCCGCACGGCCTGGATGCCGAAGGGCACTATACCACGGCTTACGACCTGGCGAAAATAACCCGCTATGCCTTGCAAAACCCGGTTTTCAACAGGATCGTAAAGACCAGGGAGTACTATTTCGAGGGCAGAACCCTTACAAATACCAATGAAATGCTTGAGCTTTATGAGGGCGCCGACGGCGTTAAAACAGGATATACCGGGCTGGCCGGAAGATGCCTGGTCACCTCTGCCACAAGGAATAACCTTCGCCTCATATCAATTGTCCTGTTCTGCGACTCGAAGAACCTTAGGTCGCAAAGCAGCATGAAGATCCTGGATTACGCCTTTAATAACTACAGGTATGTGAAGCTTCTCAGCAAGGGAAGCATAATGGGGCAGGTTCCGGTGAAGCGTGCCCGCGAAGCGGAAACCATACCTGCTGGTGTAGCTTCCGATGTGAAGGCCATAATTAAGATACAGGAGGAAGACATGCTCTCAACAAAGGTCTCACTGATAGCTGAACTGCAGGCTCCTGTGCGAAAGGGAACAATACTTGGAACGGTATCTGTCTACAAGGGCAGCGGGATAATCGCAGAAAGCCCGCTGATAGCCATGGAAAGCGCAGAAATGAAGGTTTTTGCCGATTACCTCAGCCAGGTTATTGACACCTGGGTACATATCCTTCAATAAACCTTAACCTGCTGTCATCCTTCACGAATACTGCCATAAAACAGGTGGCGTCAAAACCCCAGGTAATGAATCGTGCAGCCAAACAACATGCAAAATTTCAAAACAGGCTGAATCAAGCAGTCAATAACATTCAGCAACCCCAATTAAGGCTGAATGTAAGATTATACATGCTGTTCACGCGAAACATTTAAAAAGAAATTTGCAATATTAGAAAAATAAACTTGCAAATCGTGGGTCATTCTTATAGAATATAACATAAGCTTATACTGAATGCACCCAGGAGGAATAGCAATGGAAGAAGTAATTGAAATGCCGTCAGGCGGGCAGCCGGATATAGATGTCCGGAGGGCATATGAACAAAAGATCGCTCCTTGGAGCCTGCCTGAAAGAAAAGAGTACCTGTTAAGACAATACGAGGAATACAAGAAACAGGGCCTTAAGCTGGACATGTCCAGGGGAAAGCCGGGCAGCGACCAGCTTAATCTTTCCATGGATCTCTTTAAAAACGCGGAAAACCTGATTTCCGAAAGTGGAATAGATTGCCGCAATTACGGAGCCATGGACGGAATCATTGAAGCGAAAAGGTTCTTCGCATCTGTTTTCAACCTCTCTGAGGACCAGATCATAGTGGGCGGCAATTCAAGCCTGAACCTTATGTATGATCTTATCAGCAAAGCATTACTCCTTGGCCTCAACGGTTTTTCGCAGCCATGGGGCAAACAGGGCAAACTGAAGTTTTTATGCCCCAGCCCGGGATATGACCGCCATTTTGCCATTACCCAGCAATTCGGCTTTGAGATGATAACCATTCCCATGACACAGGAAGGTCCGGATATGGACATGGTTGAAGAACTGGTATCCAGGGATCCTTCCATTAAGGGAATGTGGAGCATACCCATGTACAGCAATCCCACGGGCATAACCTTCTCGGACCGTGCGGTAAGACGCCTGGCGGCCATGGAAACCGCCGCCGACGACTTTATAATCATGTGGGACAACGCGTATCCTTTCCATCATCTTTATGACACCGAGGATACGCTCCTGGACCTGATCGGGGAATGCAAGAAAGCAGGACACCCCCACAGGACATATATGTTCTCATCCACTTCGAAGGTAACATTCCCGGGGGCGGGCATAGCCATGGTGGCATCGAGCCCGGAAAATATTGCCGCTCTTAAAAAGCAGATCGCCATCCAGACCATAGGCTTTGACAAGATAAATCAGCTTCTCCATGTCCGATTTCTGAAGGATCCTGAAAACCTGAAAAAGCACATGAGAAAGCATGCCGAGTTTCTCAGGCCGAAATTTGAAACCGTAATCAGAATACTGGAAAAGAACCTGGAGGGTAAGGGAATTGCCTCCTGGCATAAGCCGCGCGGGGGATACTTTATCAGCCTCAACGTGATGAAGGGATGCGCCCGCCGGGTTGTGGAACTTGCGAAAGAGGCAGGGGTGACCCTTACGCCTGCTGGGGCCACATTCCCATACGGGAAGGACCCCTATGATGCCAACATACGGCTTGCTCCAACATATCCGCCTCTTGAAGAACTGGAGAAGGCTATTGAAATACTGTGTGTCTGCGTAGAACTGGCCGCCCTTGAACGGCTGCAATAAATACATCCTTCACTTAATAATCCATTCTTTTTTGTACAGAGTGAATAAACTTAAAAATTCACTCTTTTTTTACTGGATTTTTCTTTTGAATAGAGATATAATTACTACCACAGCAATCACATTAATATATATTTATGTATAGACGTAGCGACGTACTGATGTCATGCTGATGTATTTTTATTTTTGTTTTTTCCGGAGGTACCGCTTTGTCCAGGAACTCTTACGAAAGCCCGTTCAGTTCAAGATATGCCAGTAAAGAGATGCTTGAACTCTTTTCGCCCGATACCAAGTTCAGGACCTGGCGCACTCTCTGGATTGCCCTTGCCGAAGCCCAGAAGGAACTTGGCCTCGATATAACCCAGGAACAGATCGATGAACTGAAAGCCTTTCGTGATGATATAAACTATGAGTTGGCTGAAAAGATAGAAAAAGAAACCCGTCATGACGTAATGTCCCATATTCGTGCATACGGCGCCCAATGCGAAAAGGCGAAAGGAATTATTCACCTGGGCGCCACTTCATGTTACGTATGTGACAATACCGATATAATCATCTTCCACATGGCCCTGAAACTCATCAGGGAAAAGGTCCTTTCCGTAATTTTGAAGCTCAGCCGTTTCGCAAAGGCATATAAGAATATGCCCACACTGGGTTATACCCATTTCCAGCCGGCCCAACTTGTGACGGTCGGCAAGAGGGCTTGCCTCTGGATTCAGGATCTGATGCTGGATGTTGAGGAACTGGACTTCGTAATATCCCATTTGCGCCTTTTGGGCAGCAAGGGAACAACAGGTACCCAGGCAAGTTTTCTGGCCCTTTTTGACGGGGATCACGACAAGGTAAAGAAGCTGGAAAAACTTATTGCTGAAAAGGTAGGTTACCCTGAGATAATACCGGTTTCCGGCCAAACCTACTCAAGAAAGCAGGATTCAAGGATACTCAATGCCCTCAGTGCGATTGCCCAGAGCGCGTACAAGTTCAGCAATGATATGCGTCTCCTGGCGAACCTGAAAGAACTTGAAGAACCATTTGAAAAGAACCAGATCGGTTCTTCGGCCATGGCGTACAAGAGAAACCCCATGCGCAGCGAGAGGATTTCCGCGCTGGCAAGATACGTGATCGTAAACTCGCTGAATCCTGCCATAACCGCGTCCACACAATGGCTCGAGAGGACCCTGGATGATTCGGCCAACCGTCGCATCAGCATTCCTGAAGCGTTTCTCGCCGTTGATTCCATTCTGAACATATACATGAACATAGCCGATGGTATCGTGGTATACCCCAGGGTCATTGAAAAGCATGTCATGGAAGAGCTCCCCTTTATGGCCACGGAGAACATCCTGATGGAGGCTGTAAAAAGAGGGGGAGACCGGCAGGAACTTCACGAAAGAATCAGACAGCATTCCATGGCCTCAGCCGGCAGGGTAAAGAATGACGGGCTGCCCAATGATCTTATCGAGCGCATCGCAAATGATCCGGCCTTCGGTCTTTCACTTGAAGACATCAGGGGAGTTCTTAAGCCGGAGAACTTCATAGGGCGCTGCCCGCAGCAGGTGGACGAGTTCCTTGAAGAATATGTCTATCCCTTGCTGGAAGCCAACCAGGTCAGGGATGTCCATGTGGATCTCAATTCATGAAAAAATATACAAAAGTCTTTATAAAAATTACTATCTACTATTGAATCTAACCAAAATAAATGTTATATTGTCTTTACGTCATAATGTAATGTGGAGGGTTTTGGTATGGTAGACATTAATAAGTATAGCAACGTTCCGTTATATTACCAGCTCAAGAATCTCATCCTTGACAAAATTGAAAAAGGTGAATTCAAAGAAAACTCCAAAATCCCTTCAGAACAGGAATTTTGCGAAATGTACGATATAAGCAGGCCAACGGTGCGTCAGGCAATTAATGAGCTTACTGCCAGCGGCCATTTATATAAACAGAAAGGTAAAGGAACCTTCGTATCCACACGGAAGACCCATATCAACATAAAGGACTATACGGGTTTCACCGATTCCATACTGGACAGCGCAAATCCGTCTGAGAAAAACATAGTATCCATGGAAGTCATATCAAGCGAACAGGACAAGAACCTGTCCGAACTGTTCGGGCTGAAACCTGATATGCCAGCCGAGTTTGCGGCTATTACCTACATAAATAATCATGGTGAAGAAGTTATCTCGCTGAATACCTCGTACATACCCCTGTACCATTTCCCCGAAATATGCGAGGATATCAAGCTGAAAAAGCCTTCCCACGACATTTTGAGGGGAAAATATCCGCTGATTCCCAACACTTCCAAGAGCATGCTGGAAGTTATCTATACCGATCAGAGGGATGCGGCCTACCTGAAGGTCCAGCCCGGGCAGCCGCTGATCAGGGTGAACAACATACTCTTTTCCAAGAACGGCCAGCCCGTTGAGTATATCATCACCAAGTACAGGGCCGACAAATGCCTGCTGTCTTTCGAAAATCATAAATAAAAAGTAAAGCCATGGGGACAGTCCCCGTGGCTTTTTTTCTGACCATGGGGACGGTTCCTCTTCTGACCATGGGGACGGTTCCTGTGGTTTGATAAACTCAAAAATAATTTTTTCATATCTCACACCCACAGCCAATATACTTATACTGACCCATGGGCCATGCTTTTGTTGCATGTGCCTCAGGCTTTAACAGAGGGGGATTGGCCGTGGAAGCTTTGTACAGCATATACAGCGATATTGCAGAAAGGACAAAGGGCGATATATACATAGGAGTGGTAGGTCCGGTCCGGACCGGTAAATCAACATTTATAAAGCGTTTTATGGACTCCCTGGTCTTGCCCAATATCAAGAATCCATATGATCGGGAAAGAGCGGTAGATGAGACACCACAGAGCGCATCAGGGCGTATGATCATGACCACAGAGCCCAAATTCGTCCCCAATGAGGCAGTCACCGTGACCATGGACGAAAATGTGAGCATGCGGGTCAGGCTCGTGGACTGCGTTGGCTACATGGTCAAGAGCGCCATCGGACATATGGAGGACGAAATGCCCAGAATGGTAAAGACGCCTTGGTATGATTATGACATACCCTTTGAGGAGGCGGCTGCCATCGGCACAAGAAAGGTCATCAACGACCACTCCACCATTGGCGTACTGGTAACAGCCGACGGATCTTTTACCAATATCCCCAGGGATGAGTACGAAGAAGCCGAAGAACAGGTAATCAACGAACTCAAAGCTGCAGGGAAGCCCTTTGTTATACTGCTTAACTCAATGTCTCCCGAAAGCGCAGAAGTCAGGGCAATGGCCGAAGAACTGGGCAGGAAATACAGCAAACCGGTCATTCCCGTTGATTGCCTCAACCTTGGCATACAATCCATCAACAGGATTATGAACGGCATACTACTGGACTTCCCGGTACGTGAAATCAGCTTTAACCTTCCCGGCTGGATCCTTTCCCTGGATAATGATCACTGGCTCAGGAAAGAGCTGATCAATGCCATAAAGGATTCGTTCCAGGACAGGTCGACAGTGCAGAACGTATATGATGCTGCGGAAAAATTCAGTATATATGATTTTTTGAGCAAGACATCCATCCAGGACGTGAGGATGGGTACGGGCGAAGTAAGCCTTGAGATGAAGCCGTCGGATGGGCTCTTCTACAAGGTGGTAAAAGAGGAAACCGGTCTTGAGATCGATGGTGAGCAGCGCCTGTTCTCGGTCCTGAAAGAGCTGTCGGCTATAAAGGCAGAGTATTCCAAGATAGCAAACGCCCTTTCCGAAGTAAGGACCAAGGGTTACGGTGTTGTAACGCCCAGTATTGACGAACTTACCCTGGAACCGCCGGAGATCATCAGGCAGGGAAGCCGGTTCGGTATCAAGCTCAGGGGAAGCGCGCCTTCCATCCATATGATACGGGCGGATATCGAAACCGAGATCGCTCCGCTGGTTGGTTCGGAAAAGCAATCGGAGGAACTGGTGAATTATCTCCTGAAGGAGTTTGAGGGAGCTCCTGAGAAGCTCTGGGAATCCAACATATTCGGCAAGTCCCTCCATGAGCTGATTTCAGAAGGCCTCCAAAACAAGCTTTTCAGGATGCCTGAAGATGCCCAGCTTAAGCTCCAGGAAACCCTTCAGAAGATCATCAATGATGGCAGCGGTGGATTGATATGCATAATACTCTGAACGAATACCAAGGATAAGGCCTTTCGCATTTCTGATTCCGGGCGTGTCACAGTTCAATGGCTGTGACCGCTTCTTTATTTGCTTTAATTTGAATTGGAAATATTATCATTGGGAATAAAATGGTATAATAGAAAATGTAATTTTCAGCAACCGACAATGCCATTATCATGGGAAAAAACGAATTCAGGACTGCAGAAAGGAGGCCCCAGAGTATGGCTGAAACAAAAAGAAAACGCGGAAGACCAAGAAAAAATCCGGAGACCGTTGCGGATACCCCTGTAAAACAGGCAAAAAGAAGAGGAAGACCACCCAAGAATAAGGCTCAGGGGGCGGCAGACGCTGCGAAAAACCTCGTTTATAAAACCGAAAATGCCTGGGATATTAAATCCATGGTCGAAAACAGGATAGAGAAGTTCAGTAAAGGCTATAAGGCATTTCTGGACAAAGCCAAGACCGAAAGGGAGTTTGTCCGTGAGGCGGAAGAATTGGCCATTCGCAATGGTTTTGTCGATTTGGACAAGGTTTTGAGTGAAAAAACACCGCTGAATCCCGGAGACAAGGTTTATCGCATTATAAAGAAGAAACTGATGATGCTGGCTGTCATAGGAGAAAAGCCATGTGAGGACGGCACCAGGATGGTCGGCGCCCATATCGACTCGCCGAGGGTTGACATCAAGCAGAATCCCCTTTATGAATCAACAGATATGGTATTCATGAAAACCCATTATTATGGCGGAATAAAGAAATACCAGTGGCTTGCGATTCCCCTCGCGCTCCATGGCACCATCATGAAGGCCGATGGCTCTGTCATAGACGTAAGCATCGGTGAAGACCCGGACGATCCCGTATTTGTCATTACCGACCTTCTGCCGCATCTTGCAAAGGATCAGTTTGAGAAGAAACTGGGTGAAGCCTTCAAGGGCGAGGACATGAACGTGCTGGTGGGATCACGTCCCGATCCCGACAAGGAAGCCAAGGACAGGTTCAAACTCAATATCCTGAAGATCCTCAACCAGAAATATGGCATCACCGAAGAGGATTTCGTATCCTCAGAGCTTGAGATGGTGCCCGCCTTCAAGGCCCAGGATCTCGGGTTCGACAGGAGCATGATCGGCGCCTACGGCCATGATGACAGGGTATGCGCTTACCCGGCCCTGATGGCAATTCTCGACACCGGTAAACCTGAATACACGGCAGTCTGCGTCCTTACCGACAAAGAGGAAATCGGAAGCGTGGGCAATACAGGAGCTCAATCACGTGCCCTGGAAAACTTCCTTGCAGATCTCTGCGCACTCACAACCAAGGGTGAATACAGCGACCGCCTGCTGCGTTCCTGCCTGGCCAAATCAAAGATGCTGTCGGCAGACGTAAACGCGGCTGTTGATCCCAATTTCGAGGGAACACACGATAAACTGAACGCCGCATATCTCGGAAAAGGCCTTGCCATCCTGAAGTTCAGCGGATCAAGGGGCAAATCGGGAGCCAGCGACGCCCATGCGGAGTTTGTGGGAGAGATTCGCCGGCTGTTCAATGAAAACCAGATACCCTGGCATACCACAGAACTGGGCGCCGTAGATAAAGGCGGAGGCGGCACGATAGCCATGATGATCGCCAACCTGGGCGTGGATGTAATTGACGTCGGCGTTCCGGTATTATCGATGCATGCGCCCTACGAAGTGGTCAGCAAGGTGGACGTATACGCGGCATACAGAGGATATCATGTATTTCTGAAATAAATGTTTTTAAGAAAGCCTTCCTGCAAAAGCAGCAAATTGCGGGAAGGCTTCTGTTTTTATATCATAAAACTTGAAAAACAATACCCATATGCTGAAAGAAGGAGCAAACAGATGGAATGCAGGCCCGGATGCGGCGCATGCTGCGTAGTAATCTCCATATCGTCGCCCATCCCCGGGATGCCGGATGGGAAGAGGGCAGGGGAAAGATGTGTCAACCTTACGGAGGACAACCTCTGTAAACTTTTCGGAAAGCCCGAAAGGCCTGCTGTCTGTGTTTCACTGAAGCCTAGTCTCGAGATGTGCGGCGACAGCAACGAACATGCATGGAGATACCTGAGCATGCTGGAACAGGCCACTAAACCGGAATAAAAAGCCATTACGCAAGCCAGGGGGACAGTCCCCTGGCTTTACTCTCCAAATTATTCTTTGCCTTCATCAGCCCTGGGTATTCCGGCCTTCTTCCGGGAAGGTCCGGAGATACGGGAGAGAGGATTGTTCTCAACAGCCCTGCGGAGCTGCTCATCATCCACATGGGTGTAGATTTCGGTGGTGGCTATGCTCGCGTGGCCCAGGATTGACTGCAGGGCCCGGATATCCACATTACCGTGCTTGTACATGAGGGTGGCTGCCGTGTGCCTGAGCTTGTGGGTAGAGTACTTCCTCGTATCAAGTCCGGCTGCCGCTATGTATTTCTTAACCAGGTACTGGACCGTTTTGGGGCTTATTCTCTGCTTTCTTTCGCTAAGAAACAGCGCGTTCTTATCCTTGACGCCTTCTACAGGCCTTACGCGCCTGTATGCATCTATGGCATTTAGGCAGGCCTGGTTAAGGTATATGGTGCGCTCTTTATTGCCCTTTCCGATTACTGTAAGGGTATCGCCTCGTATATCCGACAGGTTTATTCCCACCAGTTCAGATAACCTGAGGCCGCAGTTGAGGAAGAGGACGAGGATGGCATAATCCCTTTCCCTATTGTCCCCTTCCACGCTTTCCAATAATTGGATACTTTCATCTATATTAAGGTACTTGGGCAGCCGGTGCACAACCTTTGGAGAATCAAGTTCGGCGGCAGGATTGTAATCTATCAGCTTTGCCTTGGAAAACAGGTATTTATAGAAGGATCTCAGGGAAGCGACCTTCCTGGCTCGGGTTACGGCCGTGTTGTCGCGCATGCGGCTGGTATATGACATAAAGCTGTACAGGTCGGCCAGATCGATTTTTTTAATGTCATCCAGGGTAATATCACGGACATCAATCGTATCAAAATCCGCGTCCTTGAAACCGGGATGTTTTGTAAGCTTAATAAAGCGGAAGAAGGTACGAAGATCATAATAGTATTCCTGGACAGTTTTTAAGGATTTGTTCCGGATGGTAAGCATGTAGTTTAAAAATTCAACGGCTATATCGGGAAGATCATCATATGTAACTGCCGGCATAAAAACATCCTTTCAGTAAAAGATCGGGCATGGGACCCGTGCAAAACCGGTTTGTCGCTTGTATTATACCTATATTATACCACATACCCTTCCTTATTAAACAAAATTTTTATTTTGTATAATGTGAAGTTATTTTTCGACGGGTTTATTTTTTTCAGTGACCATACACCCCCTACTCTTTTATTACATCGGAAAATTTGGGAATCCATAAACAGCTTTTCATATCGATAGTACCGTCTTCATTGAAAACGATGCCTTCACTGATCAGCATCTCACGCTGGATGTGTTCTCCGCCGAAAGCATAATCCGGTGCAAGCCTTCCGCTTTTGTTCACTACCCTGTGGCAAGGAAGATCCAGGAACTCGGGTGCATTGCGCATGGCCCAGCCTACGGCCCGGGCCGCCAGGGGTTTTCCGCATAAGGCTGCTATCTGTCCATATGTGGCCACCTTGCCACTCGGTATAAGCGCTGCCGTGTTATATACCTGTTTTCTGAACGAATCCATAATAAATATCTTTCTTAAACTCCAACCTCTTAACTCTTGCATTCAATCTCAATTATCCGGGATTGCTTCGTCGGCTATGCCTCATCGCAATAACACGGGAAATGTCATTGCGAACGGAACGCAGTGAATCGCAGCAATACCAATCATTTCACTGCGAGCCCGGCTTCCCTGGGCGTGGCAATCTCATCTGCATATATCCTGAGTCGATGTAATAACAGCCTATCATTAACCTGATGCAATGGCAGAATATCATGCGTTTATTCTGCACGAACAGGCAGCAGAAGTCCTGATTTGGCCGGCAGCATCAGTTTCCTGACAGCATCGGACCTGTGGTCTTCATAGAGCCATATTCCCTTGTTCTCCCTTTCAATAACCACAGGCATCCTGTCATGCAGCGGGCTTATGTCCTCATTGGCCTTCGTTGTAACAATCGTGAAGCAGGGTATCATATTCCCTTCCTTGTCGGTAAAGAACCAGTAAATGCCGGCAAGGTATATCAGGCTTGAGTCGGGCGGCGCGATATAGAACTTGACGCGCTTCCTGCCGGTTTCTTCGTCCTTCCACTCGTAGAAACCCCTTGCCGGTATCAGGCATCTGCGGGTCGCAAAGGGCGCCCGGAACATGGGCCTTTCTGCAATTGTTTCAGAACGGGCGTTGATTATGAGCTTTCCCTTGCTTGTGGGAAATCCCCATCTCAAGGCGTGAACCTGGTCCTTCCTTTCCCCTGGCTCCGAACCTTTTTCAATGCTTCCGGGAGTGATTGCCGGAGCGTAATCCCCGGGATAGATCTCTCCTGCCTTCTTCAGCAAATGCTTTTCCACCTGGTTAACCAGCGCCGCGAAATCATCCAGGTCTTTTTCTGCCACATAAAACCTTCCGCACATCCCCTATCACCCGCATTTATATATTCATATTCAAGCATGCCATCGCACTAAGATCATAGTGAAACTCGGCAATCCCTCATCGCCTTTAAAAATGGGCATCTTAGCCTGAAAAAAGGATTTTCAGTATCGTTTTGTAACATAACATTGTTCTTTTTGCCCATTTTATATATTATTTTGCCTAAATCCTTTATATTAAAATGACTAAGTGAGCGTTTCATGCTTCACTTAGTCATCTGTAAAACGCTATTCAGGTTAACAAATTGTCAGACTTCCATGATCTCCTTTATCTTGGCGTCAACAATCTGGTCCACTTTCTCAATATACTCGTCGGTTATCTTCTGGATGTCCTTTTCAGCGGTTTTCAGGTCATCCTCGGTGATCTCCTTGTTTTTCTCCATCTTCTTGAAATCTTCCATGGCGTCACGCCTGATCTGGCGGATAGCCACCTTGTCCTTCTCCCCTATCTTCTTTACTTCCTTAGTCAGATCACGCCTTCTCTCCTCTGTAAGGGGAGGGAATATCAGGCGTATTACTTTGCCGTCGTTGTTGGGGTTCAGGCCAAGGTCCGACATCTGTATGGCCTTGATGACATCATTGACGATCTTCTCATCCCATGGCTGGATGGTGATCTGCCGGGCTTCGGGCACAGCGATATTGGCCAGTTGGGTGATGGGCGTCGGTGTTCCGTAGTAGTTCACAGTTATCTTGTCGAGCAGGCGCGGATTCGCTCTCCCCGCACGGATGCCTGCAAGCTCATCTCTCAATACCTGCAGGCTCTTTTCCATTTTGTTTACATAATCCTTATAACTGTCCTTTGTCATAGCTTAGACCTCCCTTGCTACAAATGTACCAACATTATCGCCATTCAAAACCTTTATGATGTTCTCAGGCTCCCTTATGCTGAATACCACTAAGGGAATGTTGTTGTCCATACACAGTGATGTAGCGGTTGAGTCCATGACCCCCAGTCGCTGGTTAAGTACGTCCATGAAGCTGATCCTGTCATATTTCCGGGCATTGGGATTCTGTTTCGGATCGCTGTCGTAAACAGCGTCTACATTCTTGGCCAGGAGTATTACCTCTGCCTCGATCTCCGCCGCCCTCAAAACAGCCGCCGTATCTGTTGAGAAATAGGGATTTCCCGTACCGCAGGCAAATATGACGACCCGCTTTTTCTCAATATGGCGTATGGCTCTTCGCCTGATATAGGTTTCTGCCACCCTGGGCATTTCAAGGGCTGTCTGGACCCTCGTGGGCACTCCCTTTCCTTCCAGGGAATCCTGCAGGGCCAGCGCGTTTATAACGGTTGCCAGCATTCCCATGTGGTCGGCGGTTGTACGGTCCATTCCCGTACTGCTCCTTCCTCGCCAGAAGTTGCCTCCCCCAACCACTATGCCGATATCGACGCCCATATCATGGGCTTCCTTGATGTAGGAGCTGATCTTGTTGAGAATGTCCTGATCAATCCCGAAACCCTTCTCTCCGGCAAGGGCTTCTCCGCTGATCTTAAGCATGATACGCCTGTACTTCAGAGCCATAGTTGCCTCCCGGATTACTAAATATTATCAAAAAGGGTATTTTGAAAAATCAAAATACCCTTTAAGCCACTTATTTGATCTGCTTGGCAACCTCTTCGGCGAAGTTTTCGTTCCTCTTTTCCAGGCCCTCGCCCATCTCAAAGCGGGCAAATCTGCGAATGCTGATGTTCTCGCCGATCAGGGCGATCTTTTCCTTGAGCACGTCCTCAACGGTCTTGTCGTTGTCCTTAATGAAGGGCTGCTCCAGGAGGCAAACCTCGTTGAAGTACTTCTCGATTCTGCCAGCCACCATCTTTTCAGCTATATGCTCGGGCTTCCCTTCGTTTATGGCCTGAGCCTTAAGGATCTCCTTCTCCCTTTCGATCACTTCGGCAGGGACATCCTCCCTCTTTACATAGAGAGGGTTCATCGCTGCGATCTGCATGGCTATATCCTTAACAAAGGACCTGAATTCTTCGTTCTTGGCAGCAAAATCGGTCTCAATATTGACCTCTACCAGAACTCCGATACGTCCGCCACCATGTATATAGGCATCCACGATACCCTCAGAAGCAAGCCTTCCGGCCTTCTTGGCGGCCTTGGAGAGTCCTCTTTCCCTCAACAGCTCAACAGCCTTCTCGGCATCGCCCTGCGCATCAATAAGGGCCTTTTTGCAATCCATCATGCCTGCCCCTGTACGGTCGCGCAAATCCTTTACCATTGCTGCACTGATTTCCATTTGATCATCCTCCTGAACTGGTTCTTTTTCGCGGATTATGCTTCTTCTTCTACTGTATCTTCTGCAGTATTTTCATTTTCATCAACATTATCCCCGGATGCTTCTTCAGAAGCAGGAGCTTCGTCCGCAGCCTCAACGGCAGGGGCTTCCTCAAAAGTTTCCTCTTCGGGAGCATCTTCCTCACCGGCGGTTGTTTCGATAGCGGCTGAGCCCATCTCGCCCTGCTTCGCCTCGATAACGGCGTCGGCGATCTTTGAGGAAATCAGCTTGACTGCCCTGATGGCGTCATCGTTTCCGGGAATTACATAGTCAACTTCATCGGGATCGCAGTTGGTATCTACTATGGCAACAATGGGAATACCCAGTTTCCTTGATTCAAGGATGGCGTTCCTTTCCTTCTTGGGGTCTACTATGAACAGGGCTGAAGGCAGTCTTTTCATTTCGACTATGCCGCCCAGGTTCTTCTCAAGCTTCTCCATTTCCAGCCTGAGCTTGGTGACCTCTTTCTTGGGAAGCACTTCGAAAACGCCTTCCTCTTCGAACTTCTTCAGTTCGTTAAGGCGGTCAATGCTCTTCCTGATGGTTTTAAAGTTGGTCAGCATACCGCCGAGCCACCTGTTGTTGACATAGAACTGTCCGCAGCGCTCGGCCTCTTCCTTGATAGCGTCCTGGGCTTGTTTTTTCGTGCCCACAAACAGAATGCTGCCGCCTTCCATGACCACATCACGGATGAAATAGTAGGCCTCTTCAATTTTCTTGACGGTTTTCTGAAGATCGATGATGTAGATACCGTTTCTCTCGGTGAAGATGTACTCCGCCATCTTGGGGTTCCATCTTCTGGTCTGGTGACCAAAATGCACACCTGCTTCAAGCAGCTGCTTCATTGAAATAACTGACATGCTATATCCTCCTTTTTGTTATTCCTCCGTTGTCTTCGTCTTTGCAGTACACTTGCAGCAAGCACAAACTGCAAATCGGACAACGTGTGTGATAAAAACACCTGAAATATTATAACACAGGGTTTATGCCGTGACAACAAAAAATATATTCAGGACTATTTGCGCAATAATAAAGGTTTTTTGAATTTCGGTCTACTGGCTTACCTGGTCATCATGCATCGGGTTTCTTTTAACCAGTATGGCTGCCTTGGTTATGGCCGCTATTACATCCACTTCAAACTGGGTTTTCAGGCTCTTTATCTTGGAATAGACCTCACCCTTCTCGGATACGACATACTGGGGCGGCAAATCATTAAGGGCCTTGGCAGCGATATCAAGCCTGCATTTTTCGCATTTGCACATATTTATATCCTTCAGGATATCGTCCATTGTATTCATAACAATGACTTCCATGTAATTCTTCATCGATAGCATCGGGCTTCCCTCCACACTGCTTATTAACAGGATTATAGCATATTCGACGCTATAAATCATTAAAATTTGTCAAGATATTGCTTCCCCCTGAGGAAGGGTTTTTCAAGCAAACGCTTTATCCTGACCGGAAAAGGTTCGTTGAAGTCAATGGGTTTGATCAGGAGAGTTTTCATCCCCACGAGGTTTCCGCCAAGGATATCGGTAAAAAGCTGGTCCCCGGCAATGGCCGCTTCGCACGGCCTCAGGCCCATGCTTTCTACAGCTTTTAAATATCCTTTTTTAAATGGTTTCAATGCCTTGTAAAAGTATTCGACATCGAGATGTCGGCAGAACTGCTCAACCCTGTCCTGCCTCGCGTTTGAAACAATAGCTGTTTTGATGCCGCTTTTCTTCATATCGTCCAAGAATGCCTTTACCTTTATATCCGCATCCTTCGTATAGGTAGGAACGAGGGTATTGTCAATATCGAGGATAAGTCCCTTGATTCCATGTTTTTTAAGGCCTTCGGGACTTATGGAATAAATGGATTCAATATATGCATCAGGTGTTAAAAACCGTCCCATTCGTAAACTCTCCCGAGATAGTAAAATAGTTAAATAACATTTTGTTTTCCGGCACCTTTAGCTTACCATGCCCCTGCCTGATACGCAACACGGATGCGGAACCAGGCATTTGCACGAGGGCATCTGCATATGAATAATATTATTGCTTTTTTTGATTTTTTATTTATTGTACCAGTTTCTATAATATGATATATTATTTCAAAACAAAGTATGAAGGAGGCCTCTTCATGAAACCATCCGCTATAGTCTTAAAAACGCTACCTTTCATGTTGATCCGGCTTGCCGCATATCTCGTATTCTTTATTGGCATGTGTATTTATGCCTTCATCGTCGTCAAGATCATTGGCGCAATTAATCCGCGTGGATTCTTTGCAGTCCTCCTGGTCATAGGTGCAAGCGGCGGTGGCTGGGCAATCTACAGGTTTATACGGGAGTATATCACTTATATGATTAAGGCTGCCCATGTAGCCGTAATTGCGGATCTGGCCGTCAATGGCAGCGTTCCCGATGGCTTCAGCATGTACCAGTACGGCGTACAAAAGGTTAAAAAATTCTTTGTTGCATCCAATGCCCTCTTCGTTCTTGACAGGCTTATGTCAGCGGCTGTCAGGCAGATTCAAAGGGCACTGGGCGGAATAGGTTCACTGTTGAGCTTTATTCCGGGAATCAAAGGCGTTGTGAATGCGCTCAACAAGTTTGTTGATATCATACTTAATTATGTTGATGAGTGCATTATGGCCTACATATTCCTCCATGAAGGCCAGAATGTGTGGAAGAGCGCATGCGACGGCACAGTGCTGTACGTCCAGAACTGGAAAACCGTCCTGAAGACAGGCGCCAAGATCATGATTTTCATTATCGTGTTCTATCTCCTGTTCTTCTTCATTTTCGAGGGCTTATTCACCAATATGATTATCGATATAGCCTATGATGATCCCGGAATGGCATTGGTCGCATATATCCTTACCCTCCTCTTTGTTACCGTTCTTAAGTGGAGCATAGTTGATCCCATAATCATGACCTATATGATGTGCGGATACCTGAAAGTTGCCTATGGCGCACAGCCCAGCTATGACCTCTATGGCAAGCTTGAGGGCATGAGCAAGAAGTTCAAGGAAATGCTTGGCAAGTCAAAAGAGGCACCTGCAGCGGGAGCAAATCCTGCGTAAATCTGAAATGCAATACATACTTAAGGCAGTACAGTCTGTACTGCCTTATTCTTTTGTGGTAATCCCCATCATGTCATTGCGTTCGGAATGAAGTGAAGCTTGGCAATCTCTTTATTGCAACGCAATACGGTATGTGCATCGGATTGCTTCGTCGCTTCACTACTCGCAATGAAATAAAAAAGGCACTCCTCGTAATGACAAAAAAGAGTGGCTCCTTGCAATGATATGAAGGCTTCGCTTCCCGAAATTTCAAATTCTTTAATTCAAAAAGTGGATTTTTTTGTTTTAAAGGTGTAAGATATTTTCCAAAGGAGAGTGACCTGTTATGGAAATAAAGATTGAACTAACCAAAAATCCAAAACCAAAACCATCATCTGAAAATCTTGGATTCGGCCAGGTGTTTTCCGACCACATGTTCATTATGGAATACACCGAAGGCAAAGGCTGGCATGACGCGAGGATAATCCCCTATGGTCCGTTATGCTACGACCCTTCCATCATGGTGGTTCATTATGGACAGACCGTTTTCGAGGGTCTGAAGGCGTACAGGACCAGGAATAAGGGGATTGTCATGTTCCGTCCTGACGAAAACATAAAGCGCCTCAACCAGTCCTGTGACAGGCTCTGCATTCCAAGGGTCGACGATGAATTCACGCTCCAGGCCATGAAGAAGCTGGTCGACGTTGACAGGGACTGGGTACCGGACGCTCCTGGCACTTCGCTGTATATCAGGCCTTTTATTTATGCCACCGATCCATACCTTGGAGTCCGCCCGTCCAATACTTACCATTTCCTGATTATAACCGGACCTGTGGGAGCCTATTATAAGGAAGGCCTCAATCCGGTCAAGATATATGTTGAATCAAAATATGTCCGCGCTGTCGCCGGTGGTATCGGCGCCGCAAAAACCGCAGGAAACTACGCTGCCAGCCTGAAGGCGCAGCAGGATGCCAAGGAGCTTGGATACACCCAGGTGCTCTGGCTGGACGGCGTTGAGAGGAAGTATGTCGAAGAAGTCGGCACGATGAACGTCTTCTTCGTTATCGGCGACGAGATCGTCACTCCCGAACTGAATGGCAGCATCCTTCCCGGAATCACAAGGAAATCCTGCGTTGAGCTCCTGAAGTCATGGGGCCTCAAGGTATCTGAAAGAAGGATTTCCATCCATGAGATCTGCGAAGCCAATGACAAGGGCCAGTTGAAGGAAGCCTTCGGCACCGGCACCGCCGCTGTTATATCACCCATAGGCGAACTCTTCTGGAATGGCCAGCGCATGATACTTAACGGCGGAAGAATCGGCGAGATCTCGCAAAGGCTTTATGACGAACTTACCGGCATACAGTACTGCGAAAAGCCCGATCCCTTCGGATGGATTTTCCCGGTATGATTTGAAGCATATTGATATTTAAGGATGGAGCATGATTTGCTCCATCCTTTTTCATTTATTACAGCTAATTGGCAGCTCAAATTTCGCAAATTGGACTTGAAATGGGGACATAATCATATTATAATAATCATCGGTCGCAAAAACATATTGCGGATTGGTGTAATGGTAGCACGACTGACTCTGGATCAGTTTGTCAGGGTTCAAATCCTTGATCCGCAGCCACATAATTATAGCCGGTTTCCAGAGGACCGGCTTTTGTTGTGCCATTGCAAGCAGAACGAATACCTATCCTGTCATTGCGAGCCCAATGTTGGGCGCGGCAATCCATACATTGAGGTAACCGATGAGAGAAAAGGCCCGCATGTGCATGAATAAGACGCGCTGTTTCTGTCTCGAATGACTCCGCAGGAGCAGATTAAGTTGTATGCGAAATGCGCAGGCCGAACGGGAAAAAACAACCGGATGTTGTTTTTAGCCGGCAGTCGCACGGACGCGGCGTTGCCGGCGGCCCTGCGAGGTCAAGCATGAGCATGTACAACTTCCTGCGACGAGGACTGAAGGAGAGACTGAACAGCGCGGCTGCAAAACGCAATTAATGGAGAAACACAGCAGAGATTGCCGCGCTCCGCTCGCATTGCCTCTCACTTCTTAATTCTCACATCCGTAAAGCTGTGCGCATGGCATATGGCCACGGCCAGCGCATCGGCCGCGTCATCTGGCTTCGGTATGCTGTCCAGCGATAACAGTACCTTGACCATGTACTGGACCTGCTCCTTTTTGGCCCTGCCGTATCCGACAACAGCCTGCTTTACCTGGAGCGGTGTGTATTCAAAAACGGGTATCCCGGCTTTGGCTGCAGTCAGGAGAACCACTCCCCTGCCATGCCCCACCGCTATGGCGGTCTTTAAATTGGTATTGAAGAACAGTTCCTCGACAGACAAGGCATCAGGCTTATACTGTTCCAGCAGGGACTGCAGCCTATCGCTCAAAATATGCAGCCTTTGGGGCAGTTCGGTTTTCGCATCGGTTGTGATAACGCCGTAATCGATGGTCCTGAACCTGTTTCCCTTGTATTCTATTACGCCATACCCGGTGATTGCAAATCCCGGATCAACTCCGAAAATGATCATCTGCCTGCTCCTTAATCCTTCTGCCCCGCCAGGAAAACAGAATTAATTGTTGCATAATTATTCATATAGATGTATAATTATAATATCCTGATGGCTGTACGCCATTATATTGGTACAACCGACATAACAGCAATCCTTTTTCATTAATATTAGCACAGATTGGAGAGTTTTTCATGAGCAGCAGAGAAAAAGTTGTACTGGCCTATTCAGGTGGTCTGGATACATCCATCATCATCCCATGGCTGAAGGAAAACTACGATTACGATGTTATAGCCATGGCGGCCGATGTGGGACAGGGCGAGGAACTGGAACCCTTGCGCGAGAAAGCTGTTAAAAGCGGCGCATCCAAGATCTACATAGAAGATCTGACCGAGGAGTTCATAACCGATTATATCTTCCCCACCCTTAAGGCAGGCGCCGTATACGAGGGCAAATACCTTCTCGGAACCTCCTTCGCGCGCCCCATTATTGCCAAACGCCTTGTGGAGATCGCAAAGAAGGAAGGGGCGGTCGCTGTCGCTCATGGCGCCACCGGAAAAGGCAACGACCAGGTTCGCTTTGAGCTGACCGTAAAGGCCCTGGCTCCCGAACTCAAGATTATCGCTCCCTGGAGGCTCTGGAATATCCGCTCTCGGGAGGATGCCATAGAATATGCGGCTGCGAGGAATATACCCGTTCCCGTTACAAAGGAGTATAACTACAGCCGCGACAGGAACATCTGGCACCTGAGCCACGAAGGCTCGGAGCTTGAAAACCCTGCCAACGAACCTTTGTATGACAGGCTGCTGCAGTTGTCGGTAACCCCTGAGAAGGCGCCCGACGAGCCAACCTATATAGAGTTGGGCTTTGAGCAGGGCATTCCAGTCAGCCTTAACGGCGAAAAGCTGAGTCCTGTAAAGCTGATGCAGGAACTCAACAGCCTTGGCGGAAAGAATGGCGTCGGCATCATTGATATCGTGGAAAACCGCCTGGTGGGCATGAAGTCCCGCGGTGTCTATGAAACACCGGGAGGAACCATTCTCTATGCTGCCCACAGGGAACTGGAGAGCATATGCATTGACCGTGACACCCTGCACTATAAGGACCTGGTTGCCCAGAGGTTCGCAGAGCTTGTTTACTATGGGCAGTGGTTCTCACCGCTGCGGGAAGCTCTTTCGGCCTTTGTGGACGTCACCCAGAGGTATGTCACCGGCAAGGTCCGCCTGAAGCTGTATAAGGGCAACATCATCCCCGCGGGTATTGAGTCTCCCTATTCCCTTTTCAGCGAAGAACTCTGCACCTTCGGTGAGGACCAGGTATACAACCAGAAAGACGCCGAAGGCTTTATAAACCTTTTCGGACTTCCCATGAAAGTCCAGGCAAACATGAAGAAGGCCAACAATATTATGGATTAACCCTGTACTCGCCTGAGTTGCCGGAAGCAATCACGGATGAACTCCCCCCCCTTCCATCCGATTGTCTTCCGGCAGCGGCATGGCGTGCATCAGAGCTTTGAATACAATGGGAGAGAATGCAAATGAAACTTTGGGCCGGCAGGTTCAAAAAGGATACCGACTTCCTGATGGATGATTTCAACGCATCCATAAGCTTTGACAGCAGGATGTACCGCCAGGATATACTTGGCAGCGCCGCCCATGTGAGAATGCTTGGGGAATGCGGTATCATACCTCGCGCCGATGCCCGGCTCATCAGGGAAACCCTGTTTGAGATCCTTGAAGATATTGAGCAGGGCAAAGTCGAGTTTGATGTGTCGGCCGAGGATATACATATGAATATTGAAAGCATCCTGATCGACAGGATCGGCCAGGTGGGAAAAATGCTGCACACCGGCAGAAGCCGCAATGACCAGGTGGCTCTCGATTTCCGCATGTACCTGCGTGATGAAATCAAGGCCATAAAAGCATTGCTCCTTGACCTGGAAAATGTGCTGATTAAACTGTCCGAAAACAACCTTAACACCATAATGCCGGGCTATACCCACCTGCAGAGGGCCCAGCCCATCACCTTTGCCCATCATCTTATGGCCTACTTCCAGATGTTCAGGCGAGACATTGAAAGGCTTGATGACTGCTATAAGAGAGTGAACATCATGCCCCTTGGTTCAGGCGCCCTTGCCTCAACCACCTATCCCATCGATCGTATGATGGTGGCCGAGGAACTCGGCTTTGACGGTATCACCGAAAACAGCCTGGACGGGGTAAGCGACCGTGATTTTGCCATAGAGTTTGCCTCCTGCCTGTCAATCATCATGGTTCACCTCAGCCGGTTCAGCGAGGAGATCATACTCTGGAGCACTGCCGAATTCGGCTTCATTGAACTGGATGATGCCTACAGCACCGGTTCCAGCATCATGCCACAGAAAAAGAACCCCGATGCGGCCGAACTGGTCCGTGGCAAGAGCGGACGCGTTTTTGGAAGCCTTATGACGCTTCTCACCGTAATGAAGGGACTGCCCCTTGCCTACAACAAGGATATGCAGGAGGACAAGGAAGCCCTGTTCGATGCGCTGGATACCGTAAAGATTTGCCTTGCGGTTTTCAGCAGGATGCTGGATACCATGAAAATAAACAAGTATAATATGCAAAGCGCCGCCAGGGGAGGCTTCACCAACGCCACCGACCTGGCAGATTACCTGGTCAGGCAAGGTGTTCCTTTCCGCGACAGTCATGAGATCGTCGGCAAAATGGTAGCATTTTGCATCGATAAAGGAATTGCCCTGGAAGATATGACCCTGGAGGAGATGCGTAGTTTTTCCGGCCATATCTCCGGTGATGTATATGATGCGATCAGCCTTGAATCCTGCGTAAGCGGAAGGATGGTTCCCGGCGGGCCCGCCCCCGAAAGCGTGCTGGCCTCGATTAAGAACGGAAAGGCCTTTCTTGATAAGCAGATGGAGTGATCTTCAAACCAATACTGATTTGCTTCTCCCTCCACGACTGCATCGGACTCGATGCGTCGAAGACTTATTAAAAACCCCGATTGAAACAATCGGGGTTTTTAATAAGGCCCTGCTTTCTTCTCAAGGGCTCTTCCGAAACTGTACCATGAGTTTCTGAGCTTGGTGCGCATCTCTTCGTCCAGAGTGCTCTCTATAACGCTGTTCAGTTGCCTTCTCATGCGATGGTATTCCCTGATATCGAACTCCTCCGCATTGAGCAGTTCATCCATCTCCTCAAGCCATGCTGCAAGGTATTCGATTCCCATGTATTCCTTTGAAACCTTTCTCTTCAGATGCGCGATGACAAGCTTGATAGCTTTCTTTTTTACTTCGTTGTCTTCCATTTGTTTCTCAAGGTTTTTTGAATCGTTGAGTGACATTAAAAAGACCTCCTTCAAACAAGCATGATAAAGGAACTCTGAACATAAAAAACGACAGAGGCACTGGGAAAATCAAATACCATCCATATATCATATTGTATATCATTTGTAAAAAATAATCAATGTTTCCCAGTAGCCGCAGGATCAGTACGTTATAAGGATCTTGCCGTTCAGCCTGGATTCGTCGACCCGGTCCTTCCTGCTTTCGGGAACCACTATGGTGTTCGGATCACCGTCGCTGACAAACATCCTGTCAGCAGTCATTTTAGGAAGCCACCAGGTCAGGTCCTGGGCAACTGGCTCTATCCCCTGCATCCTTATCCTCGGAATATATTCCGGGTTGTAATCCGGGGATACTGGCGGTTTTGTCGGGTTTGCACCTACTGCCAGTATGCTTTTGTGCTCATAGCGGATATCCTTATATGTCCCCTCCCTTAAAAAAGCCCTCAAGTCTTTGTCTTTTGGAAGGCTGCCATATGGCAGAGCCATGGAATAGAATTCAAGGTTGGGGATGACCGAATATGCCGCCTCCTGGTTCCTGCCGATGCTTTCAGTAATCTGGTCCGCTGTTTTTGCCCCCGTTGTGAAGTTTATATGCCCCCATGTATGTGTGCCAAGCTCCAGCCCGTTGTCCAGCAGGAACCGGAACCTGTCTTCCAGGTCGCCGGCGCCCTTGAAGGTATTGTTGCCATGATCCATATTGACATAGAAGATACCCTTCAGTCCAAAATCCGGATGCTTTTCGTTGAAAGCCATCATGATGCCCACTGCTGACCTGGGGTTAACCTTAAGGACGCCATTCTCTTCTATAAGATTGAACTGCCCTTCTGTACCGTCATCAAAGGTAAACACTATGGGCATGGTGCCTGCCGGTACGTCTATGTTGCATTCGATGAAATCCTTCATGCTGATCAGGCGGAAACCCTGTTCATACAGTTTCTCCAGCATGGCTTCGAATTCGCTGAAGGTAGTGGTGAATTCCTTGTCCATGCCGGGCTCAAAAACTTCCACAAAACGGTGGAACATGATAATGGGTATTTCACCTGATTCATTGGGCAGGAAGTTCTCATAATCTGTCCGTATCAAATGCCCCGGCCTCGGATCCGGCACTGTCGGTTCGGCCACATCAGGCGTTTCCTCAGGTGTCGGCGCAGGTGCGGGTATCGTGGGCGATGCCTCGGGTGTGGGCGCAGCAGTCACAGGATCAGGTGTATTACCAGGTGTATTGGTATTCCCGGGTATTTCGCTTCCCGGCGCTTTATTGCATGCTGTCAGCATAATGCCGGAAATCATCAGGCAGATTGCCAATATGGCCAAAGCGGCCCTGTATCTTTTGTTCATCGCAGTATTTCCTTTCATGCAAATTGATTTCAGATACGGTTGTCAGTACTCAATCCCTCGTCTTGCCCTGATTCCTTTTTGGTAGGGATGCCTGACAGGTTCCATCCGTGTGATATAATCGGCCTGGTTCACCAGGACTTCTGAAGCTGTTCTGCCGGTCAGGACCCACTCGCATGGATACTTCCGGATCAGGTTTATTACCTGGCTTTCGGGAATGAGTCCCAGGTAAACTGCATCCAGTATTTCATCCAGTACGACCATGTCGAAGGACTGGCTTCCAACCATCTCTTCGATCCGGCTCCATCCCTGCCGCAGGTCAGCCCCGGTTTCCTCGCGCTGTCCTGGAGTCTGGTCCCAGAAAAAGCCTTTATGCCTCATGGAGGGACGGAACAGGGTAATCCTGTCCTTCAGACCGCTTAAGACCTTCAGTTCCCCGGTGTCAGCAGACTTCAGGAATTGGCAGAACAGTACCGACCAGTCCCGGCCGGCGGCCCTTATGGCCATTCCGACAGCAGACGTGGTCTTCCCTTTGCCTTCACCGATATACAGATGTAAAAAACCCTGTCTGCTTTCCATAACTTACCCGGAAATCGCCTGCCTAAAATGCGAATCATGTTTTTTACATATATAAAACGACAAGAGACAAAAATCCCCTGTCATCTATATTATAGCTTATCGCATGGCTATATTCAATTACATAATCTTCCTGTGTCCTGTATATGGTTCAGCCGGTTTTTCCCAGCTTGTAGCTGCTTTTTTTAAACCGGTTGGGAAGTATGCCCGATCCGCCCTTGTATTTTCCGGCGGGTTTCGCCGGCCTGCCTGCCAGTATTCCCCCGATCGCTCCGGTTGCCAGCACAATAGCAGTAAAAAGCGCGGTATTTCCGCTGATCATAACCTTTCCCTGTACAAGGCATCCGACTATATAGGCAAGAACCGCATAGATCAATGCCAGTATCAATGCTGATATGATACGCTTGTCGGGATTCCACCCGGCAAACTTGTAGCTTCCTGCCAGGACACCCAGCACGGTTGCCGCAATTGCCGAGGGCAGTGTGTATTTTTCGGGAAAATCGGTAAAGCAAAGAAGAATAGCCGCAATTACGAGGATCACAAAGGTGAGGATTAATGAAACGGCAACGCATTTAAGCAGGTTTTTCAGGAACTGCCTCGCGCTGCTGCCAGAACTGTATGATCCGTCTTTCACAAACAATTCCCCCATTATGTCCGATCCACAGTCTTATCCTATTCATAATCGCCCGAACATAGAACATAAAGCGCAGGGTTGTTCAGGAAATTCGGCAATGCTTGGTCAGAATCACGCGGCCTGTCTTGTAACCCATTTGTATGGATTGGAATAGTATGTATTGAGTTCAAAAAGGCATGGGAGGTAATTATATGGGATTCTTCAAAGGCTTGGGTGACAATTGCGAAGTTCTTATGTTCATCATCCTTTTCCTGCTGCTTTTCTGGGACAGGGGCGGCTGCTCCAACGTACCTAACTGCTGAACAGGCAGGTAGCATGACTTTTCCCGGAAGGAGGTGCCGTTATGGATAATGTATTGGGAGCAAGGACCGGTTTTGGAAGCGATTGCACCGTGTTGTTCTTTATTCTTATATTCCTTTGTCTGTTCTGGGACAGGGGTCTGTTTGGCGGCGGATGCTGCAATTAAATAGCCAGAAGCGGGATGAAATCCCGCTTTTTTAATGAGCAATATTACCCCTTTATGTCATTATGATTCGGTCTTTTTCTCAACCTGGTTCAGATAGTTCCTGATATACATGATGGACGCGAATACGGCCATGCCCACGCATATCCACAGCATCACATCGGTAATATCCCTGGGCACTCCAAGAAACGTCATCATTATGGCGATGAAGAACAGTACCGATGTCAGCTTTCCAAACCATTTGGATGACATATCTATATTCTTATTTATCAGGAACAGCCCGGAGATCATCAGGAACAATTCCTTAAACAGGACCAGGTAAGGGATGATGCATGGGATCATATTCTTTTTACCTAAAACAAACAGGGCAGTGAGCTGCATCATCTTGTCGGCTACAGGATCGGCTATCTTGCCGAAGGGCGTTATTAGGTTGAACTTCCTTGCGATTATTCCGTCAAGCACATCGGTAAACTCTGCCAGAAGGAATATCCATACCGCAGCGGTTCTTTTGTCGTTCATCATAAGCACACAGAAAACCGGGACCGCTGCGAGCCTCAGTATTGTAAGGAAGTTGGGTACATGTTTTAATATCGCTTTCATACTTCGGGTCAAACTCCTGTTGCTTCGTTGAACATCGGCCTTAATCGTTCATAAATATCGGGTTTATATTTTGAAAGGTTAACAGGTTTCAGGTCCGAAGAAGTCCAGGCATGCTCGGTAAAACCCTTTGCGCAGAGCTGCGGGTCTCCTTCAACATATACTTCATAGGAAATTAAAAGTCTGACCTTCGTGGCTTTGGAAACCCTTGTTCGTATCACCACCATGTCCCCGTAATGGACAGGTTTCCTATACTCCACTTCCATCCTTATGAGAGGGAGCATGATCCCTGACTTCTCAAGTTCATGGTAGGGGAGCCCGTAGGATTTGATATGCTCGGTTCTTCCGCACTCAAACCATACCGGATAGACCGAATGGTGCACTATTCCCATCTGGTCGGTTTCGGCATACCTTACGGGAAACCTGGTTTCTGTAGCCATAAAACACACCTTACAACGCCAGTATTTTGCCTATTTTTATAAGTTCCTCATCAATGGTCTTGGTCATACTGAGAGCTTCTTCAATATCGTAATCAACGATCTTTCCGCCCTGGGAGGCAACAACGCGGTTGTACTTCCCGTTCTTTATGAGTTCAACCGCATATACGCCCATCCTGCTGGCCATGACCCTGTCGGTCATGGTGGGCGATCCTCCCCTTTGTATGTGCCCCAGGATTGTTTCCCTGGTGGAAATATCGGTTTTCTCTTCAATATACCGGGCTATTTCCGCGGCTCGGCCAATCCCCTCGGCTATTATAACCAGGTAGTTCTTCTTGCCGCGGTTTCTTCCCTCGATGATGGGCAGTATTATATCCTTGTCGATATCGAATTCGTGCTCGGGTATGATAACGGCCTCGGCGCCGCCCGCAATGCCGCAATTAACAGCAATCCATCCGGCATTCCGGCCCATTACCTCCATAACGCTGCAACGCTCATGGGAATAAGCCGTGTCACGGATCTTGTCTATTGCATCCATTACCGTGTTCATGGCCGTATCGTATCCAATGGTGTAATCGGTGCAGGCGATATCATTATCGATGGTGCCTGGTATGCATATGACCTTCATCCCCTGCCGGGCCAGGTCCCTCGCGCCGCGGAAGGAACCGTCCCCGCCGATAACAACCAGGACGTCAATCCCGAAGACCTTTGCCATGGATATGCCTTTTTTTACGCCTTCTTCAGTGGAGAATTCGGCCGAACGCGCCGTCTGAAGCACCGTTCCGCCCCGCTGGATGATATCTCCTACCGAACGAAGCGTGAGCTCCTTCATGTTCCCGTTGAGCAGCCCTTCATATCCCTTATGTATGCCATACACCCTGAATCCGTGGTATATCCCGGCCCTTGTGACAGCCCTTATCGCGGCATTCATGCCCGGGGCATCCCCTCCGCTTGTGAGGACGCCGATGGTGCACATACTGCTTTCTTTCATTCCAACCTCCAACCTCTTAGATCCCACATCAAATTTTGCAAAAGCCCGTGTTTGGAACACGGGCCGACTTCTGTTTTTAAATCGTTTTGTTCTTATTGTGATTAACCACGGCAGTTTCCGGATTCTGCCGGGCTTGTCCGTGATTATGGCATAAATTCGTGCCAAAGAAGGAAAACGTGCCGGTTAAGGCATCAGAATCCCTTTTCGATAATAATACCGTGGGCCTCTTCCACCTCGGCTTCAGGAACGGAAACCTCAAAATAATCGTCTGCCTTTTCTTTATTACGGCTGATGGGGTTTATCCTGACCAGTATACCACTCTCTTCAAGGATGGACTTCAGCTTTTCAGCCATATCCTTGTTTTGTGCCATGTAAACGACCGTCCACATAATTATGGATGCCCTCCCTGTCTGCTTCCGGACTCTATTACACCATGACTGCAATAGATCTTAGCCTTGCCTCTGACCTTGATAGCCGACGTATTCTCGGTAAACTGGGCAATCAGGACCTCACCCTTATCCAATATCTCTGTATGGTGAAGCCTGGTATCCTTACCCCTTGTAAGCCCAATAACATTAACTCCGTTCTCTTCGGCGGCAATGGCTATATAATCGGAATGAGACTTTTCATATTCAAACTTTTCCAACCAATCACCCCAGAATAATATATATTATTTTAGGTAAAAGTGCAAGTAGAACAATTCCCCGGCAATAGTCCTAACAAAGTTTCACAAGGTTATTTCCCAGTATCCCGGCAAGTTCGGAGAGAACCTCCGGGTTTGCCCGGGTGTTCATTTTCATTGCAGGCTTTGAGGCGTCCCGGATGTAGATAAGGGCCTTATCGGGGCCTTCAAAATACTTCAGAAGGGAAAGGACCGCCCTTCGCTTTATCTCGGGCACATCTTCGGTGATCATTATCTTTATTGTTCTGCCGCTTACCGTTTCGATAACAGCGGGAATATTATCCTGGCAATCGGCCTGGTACGTCGTGTCCTCTTCCCTTACGGCCTGGCCTCCATTGCCATTCCCGGAACTCTGTCCGGGGACCATGGGCTTTATCTGGTTGGCCAGGATCTTGGCCTGTTCGTCCTCCTTCAGGTTTATGCGGCCTTCCACCCATACCTGGGAGTCATTCTCAAGGAACCTTGAACATTCCTCGTAAACATTGGGGAACACCACGACCTCCACCTGGCCGTACAGGTCTTCAACGGTTACAAAGGCCATGAGCCTGTTGTTCCTGGTGCTTATGGTTTTTATATCAGCCACGATACCGGCTATGCGCACGAACTGGTTGTCGGAAAGCTTATTCTCGGTTGGCTGCCCTTCCTCCGAAACCTCAAATTCATAGGAGAAATGCGTCACATGCTCCCTTATCTGGTCCTCGAACATGTCCAGGGGATGGCCGGTCAGGTACAGCCCCAGCATATCTTTCTCCATGGCAAGCAAGAGCCTTTTATCGTACTCCTCCATCTGGGGCCACTCTATTTCGGCTGCCCTGTCTTCTTCCGGTATGACATCGAACAGGGAGAACTGGCCTGCCATCATGTTTTTCCGCTTTATGGACACCCGCTCGAGGATTTTATCGTAGGAAGCCATCAGCCGCGACCGGAAGATGCCGAAGCTGTCGAAGGCTCCGCACTTGATCAGGCTCTCGATAGCCCGCTTGTTCAGGTCCCTGCCCTCCATTCTTTCACAGAAATCTATAAAGTTCTTGAACGGCCCGTTCCTGCCCCTTTCATCAATAACGTTTCTCACCAGGCTTTCGCCTACATGCTTGACTGCGGTGAGGCCAAAGCGTATCTTGCCCTTTGAGACCGAGAACCCGCCCATGCTTTCATTGATATCAGGCGCCAGGACCTCTATCCCCATCCTTTTGCATTCCCGGACATATTGGGAAACCTTGCCCAGGTTCCCGACAAAGCTGTTCAGCAGGGCTGCCATGAATTCCACGGGATAGTGGCACTTCAGCCATGCTGTCTGGTATCCCACATAGGCATAGGCGGCGGCATGGGATTTATTGAAGGCATAGCTGGCAAAATCCATCATTTCGTCGAAGATCATGTGGGCTGTTTTTTCATCCACACCATTGCGTACAGCTCCCGGAATAAGGATGTTCCCATCCTGGTCCGTACTGCCATATACGAAATTCATCCTTTCGGCGTCCATCACGTCCTTTTTCTTTTTGGACATGGCCCTTCTTACAAGATCCGAACGCCCGAGGGAATATCCCGCCAGATCGCGGCAGACGCGCATGACCTGTTCCTGGTAGATCATGCATCCGTATGTGACATCAAGGATGGGTTTCAGCTTTTCCGTGGGATATGAAACCAGTTCGGGATTCCTTTTGTTCCTGATATACCTGGGGATCTGGTCCATGGGACCCGGTCTGTAAAGTGAAATACCTGCGATAATATCCTCCATGGAGGTCGGCTGGAGATCCCGGAAGAACTGGGTCATGCCCTGGCTTTCAAGCTGGAAGACCCCGGCGGTTTCTCCCCTGCTTATCATCTCGTAAACAGCCTGATCCTCATAATCAATGTTATCGATATCTATTTCCGTTCCCCTGTGGGTCCTTATCAGATCAAGGGTATCCCTGATTACCGTTATGGTACGAAGGCCAAGGAAGTCCATCTTCACAAGCCCCAGTTCCTCCAGTGTGTTCATGGGGAACTGGGTGGATATAAGGTCCTCGTTGCGGTAAAGGGGAACAATATCCGTGATCGGCCGGCTTGAAATAACCACGCCCGCCGCATGGGTGGAAGCGTGCCTCGGCATGCCCTCAAGGCTCATGGCCATGTCCAGCATTTCCTTTATGGCGTTGTCCTGGTTGTAAAGGTTCCTCAATTCGGGGTTGGTTTCGATGGCGTTTTCAATGGTTATATGCCTGCCGGGAACCATTGGTATCATCTTGGCCACCTTGTCCACTTCGTTGTAGGGTATGGCCAGGGCCCGGCCCACATCCCGCACGGCAGCCCGGGCAGCCATGGTACCAAAGGTGATGATCTGGGCAACCCGGTCCTCGCCGTACTTCCTTACCACGTAATCGATGACCTCCTGCCGTCTTTCGTAGCAGAAGTCGATATCTATATCGGGCATGCTGATGCGCTCAGGGTTGAGGAAGCGCTCAAAGATAAGGTCGTATTTAATTGGGTCAACATTGGTGATACCCAGGCAGTAGGCCACAAGGCTTCCTGCCGCCGATCCCCTTCCGGGTCCCACCATGATGCCGTTGTCCCTAGCGTATTTTATAAAATCCCAGACGATGAGGAAATAGTCCACGTAACCCATCTGGCTGATGACCGACAACTCGTACTCCAGCCTTTTATAATGTTCGTCGTTGTCGCCGTAGCGGCGCCTGTAGCCAAGGTCGCACTGGAGCTTGAGATACTCGAAGGCCGTGGATCCCCCGGGCACGTCAAAGCTTGGGAAATGCAGCTCCCCGAAGGTAATCTCCACATTGCAGCGCTCAGCTATGCGGACGGTGTTTTCAAGGGCTTCGGGATAACCCTGGAAATGCTCCCACATCTCGTCGGCTGACTTGAGATAAAAGGCATCGGTTTCAAACCTCATGCGGTCAGGATCCTCTATGGTCTTTCCCGTCTGGATGCACATCAGGATCTCCTGGGTCTTCGCGTCTTCCTTCCTGATATAATGCACGTCATTGGTTGCTACGAGGGGAATGCCCGTCTCCTGCGCCATCCTTATTAACTGGGCATTGACGATCTGCTGCTCCCGAAGGCCGTTTTGCTGAATCTCCAGGTAGAAACTGCCCTTTCCCATGATGGATTCCAGGCGCAGGGCGAGCTCTTTTGCCTTTTCATACTGGTGATCAAGTATAAGCTGGGGAATATCGCCGGCAAGGCACGAGCTTAAGGCGATGAGTCCCTCAGAGTGCTCCGCCAGCTGGTCATAATCGATGCGCGGCTTATAGTAAAAACCGTCGGTAAAGCCTAAAGAAACTAATTTTATGAGATTCCTGTAACCTGTATTGTTTTCGGCAAGCAGGATCAAATGTCCCTGGTCCGCGTCAAGGCGCGGGTCTCTGTCGCTGTGGGACCTTTTCGCCGTATAAATCTCGCAGCCAAGCACGGGCTTGATGCCCGCTTTTTTGCATGCTTTGTAAAAGTCTATCACGCCATACATTACACCGTGGTCGGTGATGGCAAGGCTTTTCATCCCCAGTTCAACGGCACGTTCAACAAGCTGGGAGATCCTGCACGCGCCGTCCAACAGGCTGTATTCGCTGTGGAGATGCAGATGGACAAAATCCTTCAATACCCATACCCCTTATAATGGCTTTATTCTATTTTACCATATGAACCGGCATTTTGGAGAAACATGAATGGTTTCCATCTCGGTTACAATCAGGTCCGCCGGTTTGTCATAATCGTCGGCAGGGATATGGTCCAGCACCTGGAAACCGTATGCCGGGGCCAGCAGGACGCAATCCTTCCTGAGCCTCGTTATGAACCGGTCATAGTAGCCGGCTCCGAAGCCAAGACGGCGCCCCTTTCTGTCAAACGCGACTCCCGGCAGGATGACAAGATCAATGGATAGAGGATCAAAGGCGGGTATGGATGGATGGGGTTCCATGATGCCCATGGATCCCTTTCTGAGGTCAGAGTCGGGATTCTTTACAGGAACGGCTTCCATTCTTTCCGCATCGATCACCCGCGGAAGGAGTACGGTTTTTCCGGAAGACAGGCCTGTATTCATGATGAGCTCGGTGCGGACCTCGTTCTTAATGGGAATATAGGCCATAATGACAGAGCTTTCCATGAAAATCCGGCTTTCAATTATCCTGCGCTGGATAATCCCGGAAAGCTCCAGGACCGAATCAGGGTCCAGGTTTTTTCTTCGGTTAAGCAATGCCTCGCGTATCTCTTTTTTTTGGTCCAGCATTACAGTTCACCCGGGTATGCTTTAATACACTGCCTTCGGCCACCGTAAAAAATAAAGCGGCCAAAGGCCGCAGTACAAGTTTTCCCAACCGTTATTCGCCAATCTTTGTCCCGCACTTCGGACAGAATGCACTTTCCTTGTTTACCTCTGTTCCGCAGTTTGGGCATTTTGAAGCATTCTTCAGCTCAAGAACCTTGTCGTTGAGTTCCTTGATCTTCGCTTCAATCTCGGCTATCTGGCCGCAGAATTCGGCATACGGGCCTTCGCCGCTGTTCTTGTAATCCTCGTAAACCTGCTCGCCGATCTTGCGGTACAATTCCTTGATGTTCTCCTTTTCAGCGTTGATCTGGGAATTGAGCTTGGCAACCTCAACCATGTCCTTACCCTTATCCGTCAGGTTCTTTCCAAACTTTTTGACATCGTCAAAGAATGACATACTACAGACCTCCTTATGGGTTTGTTATTCATTTTATGATCCTGCTGCCGCAACAGCTTTATTTACATTACTATCATACCACAGGATATTTCATGATAACATTAAAAATTTCTAATGTTTGGATTATATCACGCTTAGCAATAGATTATCCGTCCTCTTTCGCAGACTTCCTCCTTATTATGCTGTTTGCGGGAAATAGCGGAACACCCGCCAGCAGCACTTTCATCTGCGGATGGGGCGCCGAATCTATTCTGTTCCCTTCTTCGTCATATAATTCCCGCAGCGTCAATTCCGTAAACGGGCCTTTGGGCGGGAGTATCTCCACGGTGTCACCGGCCTTGAAATTATTCCTCTGCTCCACAATCAGCCTTCCTGACGCCTCGTCATAACCTGTGACAAGGCCTGCGAAATCATATCGGCGTATATACGAGCTGGTTTCGTAATTATGGGCCTCGGGACCCGGTTTTCCAAAGAGAAAACCGGTTGTAAAAGCCCTGTTGCTGACCTTGCCCACCTCATCCATCCAGGGCCCGGTATCGCCGAAATTGCCTTCATAAAAGGCGTCGATTGCCTCCCTGTATGCTTTGACCACTGTTGCCACATAGAATGAGCTTTTAACCCTTCCCTCGATCTTCAGGCTGGTCACACCGCTGCTGATAATCTCCGGCAGGTACGGCAGCAGGCAGAGATCCCTGGAATTGAAAACAAAGGTTCCCGCGGCATCTTCCTCGATCGGGAAATATTGCCCTGGGCGCTTCTCCTCCATCAGGTAATAACGCCATCTGCAGGGATGGGCGCAATCACCCTGGTTTGCGTCACGGCCGGCCATGTAATTGCTGAGGAGGCACCTTCCCGAGTAGGATATGCACATGGCCCCGTGGACAAAGATCTCCAGTTCGGCATCGGGCACCTTCCGCCTTATCTCCCGGATCTCTTCAAGGGAAAGTTCCCGGGCCAGGATTATACGCTTCGCTCCCAGCCTGTGCCAGAACTCCACGGTCCTGTAGTTGGTCGTGCTGGTCTGTGTGCTGATATGGATTGGGATACCGGGCCTGAGTTCCCTTACGACCTGGAATATGCCCGGATCGGACACGATAATCCCGTCGATCCCGGTATCGCAGGCTTCCTCCAGGAAGGGCGCAACCTGGTCCATACTGTCGTTATGCGCGATGATATTCATGGTCAGATAAGCCTTCTTCCCATGTTCATGGGCAAAGGATACGCCTTCCTTCATTTCTTCAATGCTGAAATTGTCGGAAGCGGTGCGAAGCCCGAACTGTTTCCCGGCAAGGTATACAGCGTCGGCCCCGTACAAAACCGCCATTTTAAGTTTTTCCAGGTCGCCTGCCGGGGCAAGAAGCTCCACTCTTTTGTCCAAGATATAACCTCCAAGAGAATTTAGTTTGCTTCGTCGCTGCGCTCCTCGCAATGACACCGAAAAGCTCCTCGCAATGACATCCTTTTTGTCATTGCGAGCCCGGCAAAGCCGGGCGTGGCAATCTCGAAAAATAGAGGTGAGAGAAGCCATTCTTTCATTCCGACCTCTAACCTCACACCTCTCACTTCTTATAACTTAACGCGAGTCCATCCCCGATTGGTATTATGGCCGTATCCAGCAAAGGATTGCTGCACAGGCTTTCAAGGTATTCCTTCAGCCTTACCGCGATGGTCCTGTGCTTGTGCTCCACCTGACCATTCCTTGCCACAAGACCCCTGTACAGAACATTGTCCGAAAGGATGATCCCGCCTTCCCTGGTCAGCCTCAGGCACTCGGGCAGGAACTCCGGATACTGGCCTTTCGAGGCATCAAGGAATACCATGTCATAAGCCGTTGTCAGGCACTGCAGTATCTCAAGGGCATCTCCCCTCAATACACGGACGCAACTGCCAAAGCCTGATTTCTTCATATTGCTTTCAGCCATGCCCGCCATCTCTTCACTTATCTCGATCGTGTCGATATGCGCCTTTCCTCCGGATGCGCAAGCCATGACCAGGGCTGAATACCCGATGGCCGTGCCCACTTCCAGTATCCTTTGTGGCCTTTGCACCTTTACAAGTATTTTCAACAGGGCAGCTGTTTCGGGTGCGATGACTGGAATATGGTTCAGGCGTGCATATTCCTCCATCTCCCTTAAAAGTCCCTCTTCCCGGGCAATGGTATTCCTTATGAATTCATCGATCTCCGGGTATCTTATCCTGTCCTCCAAGCCCTTTCACCTTTCCGCGGAAAAGAAGCCAAAAAGATATGCAGTAACTTAAGGCGGCTTTTATTGCCGCCTCAATCTCAGTTATATCCGCTTACGCCGTACTTGTTCTGGTCTCTCAGATGCCCTTCGAATGTTTCGTTGTATATATTTATGCCATCGGGCGTGGCGAAGAAGTACAGGTATTTTGTTTCCTCCGGATACAGCGCCGCTTCTATGGCATCGGCCCTGGGCGAGCAAATGGGTCCCGGCGGAAGCCCCAAATGCTTGTAGGTGTTGTATGGGCTATCTATCTCCAGGTCCTTGTTGAGTACTGCAGTTGTCCTTCCAAGACCTTGATAGATCCTGGCATACTGTATGGTGGCGTCACACTGCAGCATCATGGGAGGATCCTTTTTAAGCCTGTTATGGAACACGCTGGAGATCTTCTTGTAGTCGGCCGGGTACTTGGCCTCCATCTCTATAAGGGATGCCAGCGTCACAACCTCATCTATGGTCATGCCCAGTTCCTCAGCCCGCTGATAGTATTCATAGGTAAATACCCTGTCAAACTGCCGCAGCATCCGATCGATGAGATCCTGTTCGGTCCATCCCTCGTCCATCTTGTAGGTATCGGGATAGAGGTAGCCTTCCAGCGGATACTTGCGGTCGGGCGATACCGCCAGTTCGTTGAGGAACAGGTATTGGGTCGGCAATTGCTCGCAGAGCGCCAGGAAATGGTCCTTGTCGATATACCCCTGCGCAGCAAGGATTTCGGCAGTTTCCAGTATGGTCTTGCCTTCGGGGATCATAATATCCTGTGTAGGATTCTTCAAGGGTTCCCCGGTGAGCGCCAGCATCAGGGCATAATAGTTCATGTCCTTTGTGAGGACGTACCTGCCTGCCTTGTAGACACTGTCAAAGCCCATGAACTTCGAGATAACCCTGAAAATCCATGTATTGTCGATAAATCCCTGTTCCTTGAGGGCATTGGCAATATCCGTCGTGCTTGAACCGTAAGCCACTTTGAATACAATGCCTTCATCTTCGGATATGGGCGCCTCAGCCTGCTGGAAACCCTCCATTATATAGCGGTAACCGTAGAGAGCGCTCATCATGAATATGATCATGCAAACCAGGACGAAAAGGAGTGTCTTCAACAGAATATATCTCTTTTTCCTGGGTTTCTTCTTTTTCCTTATAACCGGTCTTGCGTCGGGTTCAATGGACTTGCGGACGGTTCTGTTTGTCTGCACTGTTCTTCACCTTGGCTCTCTGTTCGGTACTGGTCTCGCCCATACCATGTTTGTGAGCACATAAAAAGCATGATTCATTATAACATTTCCCCTTTTATCAGTCAAAAAACATGGGCGGCAGCCTTTATGATGATTGGAATAAAGCCTGTCATTCCGGCTAAGTTATTCTATCCTGAACGGTAATCCGGTGTCAACCTGAAGCCCTGACCATGTGCGATTAATAATTTAGTCCCGATTTTTTCTTTACCTATTTGTTATCTATAATCCATAATGTTATAATCTTTGAAACGGAACTTCTTCAAATACTCTGGGTTGGGCAGGTGAAAAGCCTGTATATGGCTGGTTTTTTATGGTAAAGAACAGAATGCGCACAATAACCGACGCAATCAGAAAGGCTGTGCACACTGGGATTCATCACAGCCCGCCCACCATAATAGCCATCACATACCTTGCCGCAAGCCTTTTAGGCAGCATCCTGCTTATGCTTCCGGCGGCAACCGAATCCGGAAACCCCACGCCATTTCTGGACAGCCTGTTTACCTCAGTATCGGCAACATGTATTACCGGGTTCGTCCTGTATGACACTGCTCCTTACTGGTCAACATTCGGGGAAATCGTGATACTTATCCTTATGCAGTTGGGCGGCCTCGGCTTCATCACATTTGCCACCTTTTTTCTATCCATTGCAGGCAGGAGAGCCAGCCTGAAGAACATGAAGCTTGCACAGGAATCCCTGAATACCATAAGTATCCATGATATAATCCCACTGATCAGGCAGATGCTGGTCATGATATTCATCATCGAACTGGCTGGGGCCTTTGTTTTATCTGTTGATTTTGTGCCCCGCTTTGGCCCGGTCGGTTTTTATTACGGTGTTTTCCATTCTGTTTCCGCTTTCTGCAACGCGGGGTTTGATCTTATGGGAGGAGAGTTCTCCAGTTTGTCAGGTTTTTCAGAAAGCCCGCTGGTCCTATATACAATCTCCCTCCTGGTCATAATCGGGGGCCTGGGTTTCATGGTCTGGAAGGACCTGTTGGATTACCGGAAAGAAAAAAAGTTGTCCGCCCATACCAGGATGGTGCTCATACTTTCAGCCGTCCTGCTAATTACGACTGCCATTTTCATATTCCTTACGGAAGGCGACAATGCACTTGCAGGCATGACCCTGGGGCAGAAAATCAACGCATCCCTGTTTTTATCAATTAACGCCCGGTCCTCAGGCTTTTCAACCATTGACATGGACTCACTGCATGGCCTTTCTAAGGCTTTTGTCTCCCTTATGATGTTCATCGGCGGCGTGTCCGGTTCGACGGCAGGAGGCATAAAGGTCAACACACTCGGCATCATGCTGGCCGCAATTATCTGCGTTATCAGGGGTAAGGACGAAACCATAGTATTTAAAAGGAGAATACCCAACCGTACGGTATTAAGGGCATTCTCCATCGCTTTTATGGCTCTGATCCTTATCTTCCTGGTGACCTTCCTGGTCCATATCATACAGCCCGGCGCAACCCTCATAAACGCCTTCTTCGATTCGGTTTCGGCCCTTGGAACTGTAGGTCTTTCCACAGGTGTCATCAGTAACCTCCCGGGCTTTGGCAGGATCCTGGTGATCCTGTGCATGCTTACGGGACGCATTGGCCCCATTTCATTCGCCCTTGCGCTGACACTGGGAATAAAGCATCCCGACCATACGGTTTATCCCGAGGGCAAGTTCGTTGTGGGCTGAAGGCTTATGTACTACTCCCCGAACAGGTACCTGGCGAATGGCGAGCCGGAATCTATGATTATGGTGGTATCCTCGTCAATGACGCTGCTGTAGGCCTTTAATGTTTCCCAGAAGCTGTAGAACTCGGGATCGATGTTGTATGCCTCTGCGTAAATCCTCAGTGCTTCGGCATCCCCCTCGCCTCTTATCTTCTGGGCTTCCTCATAGGCCTGGGCCTCTATGACTGTTGCCTTCCTCTGGGCTTCGGCCGTAATGGTCCTCGCCCGTTTCTGGCCGTCCGCCCGGTACTGTGTGGCCACAGCCTGTCTTTCAGACCTCATCTGCTCGTATATGCTGGGCTTTGTTGCATCCGGGTATTCGGTCCTCTTTATCCTTATATCCATGATCCTGATACCCATGGCTTCCATCTGGCTGTTAATATACCCCTCCACATTCTGGAGCATATTGTATACGTAATCCT
The DNA here is from genome assembly GCA_012719645.1 of Clostridiaceae bacterium. Taxonomy (GTDB): domain Bacteria; phylum Bacillota; class Clostridia; order DSM-8532; family DSM-8532; genus Thermoclostridium_A. The sequence continues at coordinate 7,348 of JAAXZX010000036.1, read as the reverse complement.
TATCGGCCACGAGGGTAAAGGCGTCTATCTTGCCTATCTCTTCCCTCATCTTTGAGTAGATGAATTCGTCTATCCTCTGGTTGGCCTGGGATATGTTTCCGATGCTCACCATGAAAAGGGCAGGATTGCTGATGCGCCACTGGGCATAGTTGTCCAGCATGATGGTCTTCTTGTCCAGCGTGAACACTTCCTCGGTCTTGGTGTCGTAGGTCAGAAGCTGGTTCGGAAAGCGCTTGACCTGCTGGATCAGCGGTATCTTGAAGAACAGACCCCTGCCCTTCTGTATCTTCACATTAGCAAACCTGGGATTGCCTTTAAGCTCGGCGCTTATCGCTTCATATGAATCCTCGTCGACGATTACCCTTACGATTTCCTCAAACTGGGTTATAACAACCTGCTCCCTCTCGCCGACCGTGAACATGAAGGAACTCAGTATAATAATCAGGACTATTACAGCGCCTGCGATAACACCCAGCGATTTGAGAAAACCGATAAGCTTCCCGGGAACCTGTTGTTTTTGCTTCTTCTGCTCATTATATGCCTGCTTGAATTCATGGAAAGGATTCATGCTGCTACCCCCTTTACTCCTGGTCGGTATTCCCGTTCACCTGGACCGTGGCGCCGCTGTATTGGCCGGATTTGGACGAGATATCTGCATCGCCGCCCAGTGACAACAGTCTCAGCGTTTCTCCCCCGTCCTTCATGATGTATATCTTTGCCTTGGGGAGAACCTCACGCATGGTTTCCAGGTACATGCGCGTCCGGGTGACCTCGGGACCGAGTGAGTATTTAGCCAGCACCTGCCTGAAGTTTTCCACATCACCCTTGGCCTCGGCTATCCTTTTCTCCTTGTACGCGTTTGCCTCGTTGAGAATCTCCTGCTGCTTGGCTTCTGCGGCCGGTACGATCTCGTTGGCCTTCTTCTGGGCTTCATTGATAAAGCGGTTCATATCCTCACGGGCCTTTATGACATCTGTGAAGGCATCGGCCACCTCTTCAGGGGCATAGACATCCTGCAGGGCAACCTTGATTATCTCTATTCCCAGGCCATACTCATCGCAGATGGTCTGCAGGTCGCTGAGTATCTCGTTTTGGATGGCATCCTTCTGGTCGGTCAGCACATGGTCCAGGTCATGGTTGGCCACTACGCGCCTTACAGAGGCTTCTGCCGCTATCTTAAGGGCTTCGGGAGCCTGGCGGACATTGAACAGGTAATCGGCTACATCCTTAATACGGTACTGGATAACTGTTTCAGTATGTACCAGGTTTTCATCTCCCGTGATCATCAGGGATTCCTCGGGAACCGCCGAATAAACCGGCTGCTGGTCTATTCCGCCAGTCTGCTGCGTTCTGTAACCCAATTCAAGGCTCCTGACCACATCGCACTTTACGATCTCCACTGTTTCAATGGGATACGGAAAATGCCATTTGAGTCCTGCTTCATCCTCGGTGCGGACATGCCTGCCAAAACGCATTATGACAGCCTGCTCGCCGCCGTCGGACCTTAAGGTGTATAAACCGGTCAGGCACCAGATGCCTATGATAAGAAGCAGCGCAGGAATGAATAACTTAAGCCCAAGCTTTTTCATGCTATTCTCCTTTCTGTTTGGATCTTACTGTATATTCATTGATATTGATGCTTGACAGGTGGACATAATTACGCTGAGAAACGATTACTGCCATCTAATTATACATAAAGCCGCCTGAAATTGTCTGAAAGCGTTTGCGTAAAGTCATTCGGAATTCAGAAGCCTGGCCGTTTCCCTGATAACCCCAAGAGCCCGTTCGGCCATTTTCCCGTACTTCTCCTTTTTATTCCGTATGCGGGTTTCCAATGGCTCCATAATGCCGAAATTTGCATTCATGGGCTGAAAGTTTGCGCCAGCCGGGTTGGATACATACCGTGCAAGGGCTCCTATGGCGGTTCTTGCCGGGAAGATTATATCATCCATGCCCAAAAACTGCCTTGCGGCGTTGATGCCGGCCACCAGCCCTGAAGAGGCAGATTCCACATAACCTTCTACCCCGGTTATCTGGCCGGCAAAGAAGATGTTTTTCCTGGCCCTGAGCCGGTACGCGGCATCCAGGAGCTTTGGCGAGTTGATGAATGTGTTGCGGTGCATTACGCCGAAGCGTTCGAATTCAGCGTTCTCAAGCCCCGGAATCATCCTGAAGACGCGTTTCTGCTCCCCCCACTTAAGCCGTGTCTGGAAACCCACCATGTTGTAGAGGGATCCCGCGGCGTTATCCTGCCTTAGCTGAACAACCGCCCATGGTTCCTGCCCGGTCCTGGGATCGATGAGTCCAACGGGTTTTAACGGTCCGAACCTCATTGTGTCAAGACCTCTTTTAGCCATGCTCTCTATGGGCATGCAGCCCTCAAAGATCCTGCTGTCCTCGAAATCCTTGAGTTCTGCGGTTTCGGCATTGACAAGGGCTTCATAGAAGGCCAGGTACTCCTCCCGGATCATGGGACAGTTGATATAGTCGTCATCACCTCTGCCATAACGGGATGCCCTGAACACGATATCGTAATTGATGGATTCGGCCCTTATAATCGGCGCTGCGGCGTCAAAGAAATACAGGCTGTCAAGTCCCAGCATTTCGGAGATGGCCTTCGCCAGCGCATCCGATGTCAGCGGGCCTGTGGCTATTATTGTTATGTTGTCATGACTTAATGATGTAACTTCTTCATTTATTACTTCTATTAAGGGGTGCTGAATGATGGCTTCGGTGACCATTTTGGAGAAACCATGCCTGTCCACGGCCAGGGCCCCGCCGGCCGGTACCCTCGTCTTGTCTGCACAGCCGATGATCAGGGAGCCAAGCAGCCTCATCTCCTCTTTCAGAAGACCTGCTGCGTTTTCCAGCCTGTCCGACCTCAGGGAATTGCTGCAAACCAGTTCGGCAAAACTGTCGCAGTGATGGGCCGGAGTCTTCTTATTCGGTTTCATCTCATAAAGCCTGACCCTGATCCCCTGCCGTGCAATCTGCCAGGCAGCCTCACACCCGGCAAGCCCGGCGCCTATGACGTTTATTGTTCCATCGTTCATTCTTCGCACCTCAAATAACTGCCAATTTATTCTTTCCTGCTATCCTACATCATACCATAATTATCATTTCTTTTCGTTCATGCTTCCGTCCATTCGGCCGAAAACCCTGCGCAATTGTTATTCTTCGAGTTACAGAACCATATGATTATGTTATAATATAACTCACCTGATCAGCCATTAACAGGCTGCGGAACCTGTTCTTCACGCAAAAAGGCCAGGAGGACGCCCGAATGAAACATAACATTGTTATTATTGCCCTGATTTGCATGCTGTTTATGTCTTCATGCGCCCAGAACGGACAGCAGACGTCCAATACCGGGTCTGATCTGCCCGAGGGTACTCCCGTATCGGGCCAGATCGCACCGGAGATCATGCCTTTACCATCTCCCGAAACAACTCCTGTGCCAACACCCGAACCCACGCCTGAACCGCCGAAAACGGCCGTACTGATGTCAGCGGGAGACTGTGTGCTGCACAAGCTCTTCCAAGACTCGGCCTATATCCCCGGAGAGGGCCGTTATGACTTTTACAGCATATTCTCACCCATTGAAAAGTACCTGGCCGAAAGCGACGTATCCATCATCAGCTTTGAAAGTGCTGCCACCAACAACCGGAAGGATTATACAGGATATCCCCTGTTCAACTGCCCGCCCGAGATATTTGATACATTTAAGGCCGTAGGCTTTGACATAGTCAACAACTCCAACAACCACCAGCTTGACAGGAAGCTTACAGGCATGTTTGAAACCCGCGACAACATAAAAAGCAGGGGGCTCGATGTCCTGGGCGTATATGACGGGGAAGAACAGCGGTACCTGGTAAAAGAGGTCAATGGTATAAGAATCGGCATCATGGCCTATACCTACAGTTGCAATATGAACGAACTGGCCCTGACCGAGGAGCAGCGATATAAGCATCTTGCCCTTATCGACCGGGAAAGGATTCAGAAAGAACTGGCCGATATGGAGGAAAATGTGGACGTCTCGGTGGTTTGCATGCACTGGGGTGTGGAATACCGGCAGCAGCCCACCGAGGAGCAGAAGCAGCTGGCAAGGGATATGATAAGCTGGGGCGCCGATGTGATCCTGGGCTCCCATCCCCATGTGGTGGAACCCAGCGAGATGATCGAGCACAACGGCGAGCAGAAATATGTCATCTACTCCATGGGTAATTTTGTATCCAACCAGAGACGCGGCGCTTCGGGCTATCCGCTCACCAACAAGGAACGCGCCGAGGACAGCATGCTGGTCAAGGTAGTTTTTGAAAAGAACTCGGAAACCGGAAAAACGATCATAAAGGAAGTAACCCATATCCCGACATGGCTTTGGCGCTATAACGAGAACGGTATTTACAGGTTCAGGATCATTCCTGTTCCCTACAAGGACTTCTACCAGGACAATGAATACAGTGATGATGTTCTTAGCGAAGCCTACCAGTCCTATGACAGGACCATGAGCCTGGTAAAGGACTACCGGCATGAAGAACCATAATAAGGATCTATAGTGTCATTACGAATAAAGAAGTGACAAAGCACCTGCAATGACAATAATGAGTTGTCAGGTGCTTTTCTTCTTTCTTTCCTTCGCATGTTCCTCCGTATGGCCGCACTCAGGGTTGGCGCATTTGAGGACCTGCGTATTCCCGCTGGTCTTTTGCGTCATGAAACTGCCGCACTTGGGGCAGGTTTTGTCCGAAGGCATGTCCCAGGACAGGAAATCGCACTTGGGATAGTTCTCGCATCCCAGGTATTTCCTTCCCGTCTTTGTCCTGAGGACTATGGCTTTTCCGCCGCATTTCGGACACTTGACGCCGGCTTCCTCATAAAGCGGCTTGGCGTTCCTGCAGGCAGGATACCCCGGGCAGGCCAGGAATTTCCCGAACCTTCCGGTCCTGATAACCATTGTCCTGCCGCATTTCTCGCAGATCACATCGGACTTTTCTACGGGCATCTCCACCTTTTCAATGACCTGTTCGGCCTTTTTGATGGTTTCCATGAAGCCCGGATAGAATTCCCTCAGGATCTCCTTCCAGGAAACCCTGCCTTCTTCCACGCTGTCCAGCCTGCTTTCCATATCGGCGGTAAAGTTCACGTTGACTATATCAGGGAAGTTCTCCACCATTATCCTGTTAACCATTTTGCCAAGCTCGGTGGGCACAAGCTGTTTCTTGTTCCTCTCCACGTAGCCGCGGCTTACTATGGTGCTGATGGTGGGCGCATATGTGCTGGGACGTCCTATCCCCTTCTCTTCAAGGGTCTTGACCAGCGTGGCTTCGGTATATCTCGGCGGAGGCTCTGTGAAGTGCTGCTCCGGCTTAACCTCTTCAAGGCTTAACGCCTCGCCCTCCTCAAGTGACGGCAACTGCTGGGATTCTTCCTCTTCCTCATCGTCCCTGCCTTCCACGTAGAGTGCTATGAAACCGGGGAATATGAGCCTTGAACCGCTGGCCCTGAAGTTTAATACATCGTGATTATTCCCGTATCTCAAAGGATCCCCCTTGATCCCATCAATCTCGACCGAAATGGTATCAAAGACGGCATTCTCCATCTGGCAGGCTATAAACCTGTCCCATATAAGCTTGTAGAGCCTGTACTGGTCGGTTGTCAGCATGCCCTTCAATGATTCCGGATCCTTTTCCGCATATGTGGGGCGTATGGCCTCATGGGCGTCCTGGGCTGCGGACTTTGTTTTGTAGACCCTGGGCTTTCCGGGAAGATAGTCTTTCCCGAACCTTTCCTGTATATAGGCTCGCGCCTGTTTTATGGCGTCATCAGACAGCCTGACTGAGTCGGTTCTCATGTATGTAATCAAACCGACTGATCCCTCGCTGCCCAGTTCAACGCCTTCGTAGAGCTGCTGTGCTACGGTCATGGTCTTATGGGCGCTGAATCCCAGCTTTCTGGATGCCTCCTGCTGCATGGTGCTGGTGATGAAAGGCGGCGCAGGAGACCTCCTCTTTGTACCTTTCTTAACTCCGGATACATGCCAGGACGCTGTCTTCATCAGCGACGTTATGGCATCGGATTCTTCCTTCGACTTTATCTCAAGCTTCTTCCCGTTTGTGCCGTAGAAGCGTGCGGAGAACCGGGTACCGTCATCACGGGCAAACCGGGCTTCTATGCTCCAGTACTCCTCGGGTACGAAATCCTCGATCTCCTGTTCCCGGTCACATATGATGCGCATGGCAACTGACTGGACACGGCCGGCACTCAGCCCCTTTTTAACCTTCTTCCACAGCACGGGGCTTATCTCATAACCCACGATCCTGTCCAGAACCCTTCTTGCCTGCTGGGCATCCACCAGGTTCATGTTCAGGGGCTTCGGTTCCTTGACGGCATTGGCGATGGCGTTTTTTGTTATCTCGTTGAAAGTGATGCGGCATGGAGTGGATCCGTCCACCTTGAGGATATGGGCAAGATGCCAGGAAATGGCCTCCCCTTCACGATCAGGGTCAGTGGCAAGATATATCCGCTCGGCCTTGGATGCGTCCTCTTTCAGGCTCTTGATGAGCTTGCTCTTTCCGGTCATGACAATGTACATGGGCTCAAAATCGTTCTTCACATCCACCCCCAGATGACTCTGAGGCAGATCCCTGATATGTCCCATGGAAGCGGTAACCTTATAATCGTTACCCAGATATTTTTTTATGGTTTTTGCCTTGGCTGGCGACTCCACAATGACGAGATATTTGGACATCCATACCCTCCAACACCGTATCTTAAAGACTTTTTAACATTTGTTATGGTATCATTGATAGTTTTTTTTGTAAACCTGGTTTTTATGCTGCAGGGCAGAAATAAAGCCAGCGACTATGTCGCTGACCTTATGACATGGGGCATAATATTAGTGGCTACATGTAACTTTACCATCGGAATCAATAGTATATGTGGCCGAGGAGTTCACCGGACATACCGGCTTGGGCGGTTTAAGCCAAGGGCCGTATGTTTTGCCGTCCACAGTCTCTGTATTTAACAGATCATCCACGCTTGAGGGCCATTTGCCCACCTGTGCGTTATACATGGTAACGGCACCCTCAACGACTCTTATATTGGCATCACAACTGTTCTTTCTTGCGTAATCGGTATTGTTATTAAATATGAGTACGGCCATTGCCGCCAGTATAGCGAGTATAACCAATACAACCATCAGCTCGACAAGAGTAAAGCCGTATGAAATCTTTTTCATATCCATTATTCCTTATTAAGGGTTTGTTGTTAACCGTAGAATGTGTCACAACAAAGAGCCAGCAAAATGCCGACTCTTTGTTATGGTTACAAATTATTAGTGAGGTCCGCC